>CAZIYA010000004.1:0-50459 GCA_964543355.1 uncultured Polaromonas sp. | reverse complement strand
CCTGCCGCGCCTGCAGGAGTTCATCCTGCCGGCCGGCTCGCGCGCAGCTTCGCTGGCGCATGTGTGCCGCACGGTGGCACGCCGCGCCGAGCGTGCGGTGGTGGCACTGGACAAGGCCGAAACCCTGAAAGAATCGCCGCGCCAATACCTGAACCGGCTGAGCGACCTGTTGTTTGTGCTGTCACGCGTGCTCAACCGCATGAACGGCGGCGACGACGTGTACTGGAAGAGTGAGCGTCTGGCCCGGTCGGCCGCGGACTGACCGTTCATTAGCTATCGCATTGATAGCTGCTTGCGCCCGTCCGGTAAGGGCTGGAGGCCGATTTCGCTCTTAACGCGGGACCAGCATTGCCATCGTGATGCGTGACACGCAGCTCAGCTCGCCGGCGTCGTTCGTCAACTCAATGGCCCACACCTGGGTGCTGCGGCCTATGTGTACCGGCCGGGTCGTGCCGGTGACCCAGCCGCTACTGACGCCCTTGAGATGATTGGCGTTGATGTCCAGCCCGACGGTGCGGTGGCCTTCGGGTGCGGCAAAGGCGGCGCCGCAGGAGCCCAGTGTTTCCGCCAGCACCACCGACACGCCGCCATGCAGCAGGCCGTAGGGTTGGCGCGTGCGTTCGTCCACCGGCACGCGGGCGCGGATGAAGTCGTCGCCGACCTCCAGGAATTCAATGCCCAGGTGCGTCACTGCGCTGTTGGCGTTGTGAAAGGCGAGCAGTTCGACGGAAATCGGTCTTTTCCAGATAGTCATCGCAGTTCCAAAGGTTTCAAAAAGTCCGGGAAGCACCGACTATAAAGAGATTGCGGCCTACACCGGCCCCGTACGCTGCCGGTTAAGCTGGACCAGCAGCGAGGCGGGACAGGGCATCAACAGCGGGAAAAGCATGCAAAAAAAATGTAAATCGATGGTTGCCGTCGGCGTGTTGGCAGTCTTGCTTGGCATGTCATGGCTGATGCTCGTGCTGCTCTTGCCCAGCGACGAGGACCTGGCGGTCCGTGCACGCGCCGAACTGCAAAGCCGATTGGGTGTTCCTGTGGCATTGGGTGCGCTGCATTGGCGTCTGTTGCCGGTGCCGGCCGTGGTGCTTGAAAACGCGGCGACCGGCCAGCCGCAGTCCATCACCGTAAAAAAACTCACAGCCTATCCGAACCTGGGCGCGCTGCTTTCGAGGCGGCTGCAATTTGACCGTGTCGAGCTGGAAGGCGCTGTGGTGCCGCAACTGTCCTTGCGTGCGCTGGATGCCCGGCCTTCCAGCCTGGTGTCCGACGTCGCCGCAACACCGCTTGAGCGTTTCGTGTTCCGCAACCTGACCTGGATATCGCGCCATGGCGTTGCCGTGGTGTATGACGGCGAGATCGACTTTGATGCGAACTGGCGGCCGCGGCAGGCGCGCATATGGCGGCCCGGTTTTCAGCCCGCCACCGACCTGACCCTGACGCGCCAGGGTCAGGAAGACCGCTGGACCACCCGCATCAACGTGGGCGGCGGGACGGCCCATGGCGAAGTGGCACTGCAGATCCGCGACAGCGGCCGGATGCAGCTCGAAGGCCACTTGCAGCCCGCGGGGATCGATGTGGCCAGTGCCGTTTCGGCTTTCAACCGCAAGCCGGTCATCGCGGGCAAGGCCTCGGGCAGTACCCAGCTCTCCGCTGCCGGAAGCACCGTGGGCGAGCTGGCGCGCTCATTACACACACAAACGGCTTTCACCATGGGCCGCGCCACCTTGCTGCGCTTCGATCTGGACAGGGCGGTTCGCAGCCTGGGCCGGGAATATGCGGGGCAAACCGAACTCGACTCCGTCACCGGCCAGCTCGACACCCAGAACACGCCGCGGGGCATGGTCGCCACCTACACGAATGTCAAGGCCGCCTCGGGCGCCCTCAGTGCCTCCGGCATGGTGCGGCTGACCAACCGGCAGATCGAGGCGGAATTTGCGGTGGACCTGGTGGACGGCATCGTCGGGGTTCCGCTCCTGCTCAGCGGGCCCGTGGACCAGATGGCCGTTTCTGTTCCCCGGGGCGCCATCGCAGGCGCGGTGCTGGGTACGGCCGTACTACCCGGCGTGGGAACGGCAATTGGTGCCCGACTGGGCGCGACATTGGGCAATATCTTCAACCCAGACCCCGTGCCCAAGCCAAAGCCTGCAGGAAAGCCCTGACAACGGCCGAACCCGCTTGGACTTTTTGCGCGGTTTGCCCCTAAAACCTCCTGCTTGAGGGGGTATGCCGGCCTGCGGTGCTACATCTGGCTACCATACGACTTGCAAGCATCTCGCAGTCGCCTGTGGCGGATTTGCTTTTTTTTGGCCGATTGCCCCTAAACGAAGGTTCCCCCATGTCCCAGCAGTCACTGTCATCGCGTCAGCAGCCGGCACCGCCGGCGGAAACACCCTTGGAACGTGCGCTTGACCGGAACGAAACCGTCGAGGAAACCGTGAAACAGTCCAGCGCCGAGCTGTTTTTGATCAACGCGGTGCTCAAACAGGAAATTCCCGACCATATTCAGACCGGCGATGTGGCGCAGGCGCTGGAAAAAACAGGCGAGCTGGAGGGCAAGATCCAGGAGTCCGCTGCCGACCTCGCGCATGTCAACGAGCTGCTGGAGCAGGAAATCGGCGAACGTGCCGATGTGGAACGCGAGCTTGCCGCCACCAAGGTGGCGCTCGCCAAAGCACAGGCGAAATAGGAAATAGGCCCCGCTCAGGCGGGGCATTTGCTGCCTTGTTTTACTTCCTGCGATTGAGCAGGGCGTACAGCAGGATGGCGCCGAAAGTGGCCGTGCCTATGCCGCCCAGCGCAAACTGGCCGAACTTCAGCGTGAAGTCCCCGGTGCCCAGCACCAGCGTGATGGCTGCCACCAGCAGGTTCTTGTTGTCGGAAAAATCGACCTTGTTGTCGACCCAGATCTTGGCCCCGGCCACCGCAATCAGGCCAAATACCACGATGCTGACCCCGCCCATCACAGGCAGCGGAATCGCCTGAATCAGCGCACCGAACTTGGGGCTGAAGCCCAGCAACACCGCCATCAGGCCGGCAAGCACGAATACCGCTGTCGAATAGATTTTGGTTGCTGCCATGACGCCGATGTTTTCGGCGTAGGTGGTGACGCCGGTGCCGCCCGCAGCGCCCGACACCATGGTGGCAACGCCGTCGCCGATGAAGGCGCGGCCCATGTACTGGTCGAGGTTCTTCCCGGTCATAGCTGTCACGGCCTTGATGTGGCCGAGGTTTTCCGCCACCAGGATAATGGCCACGGGCGCAATCAGCAGCATGGCGCTGGCGCTGAACACCGGCGCAGCAAAACCGGGCAGGCCGACCCACGCGGCGTTGGCAATCGGAGACAGGTCCACCGGCTTGCCCAGGCCCATGCCATTGGTGAGCACCGCATAAATGAGCGTTGCGACAATCAGGCCGACCAGGATCAGCAGGCGCTGCACCATGCCGCGCGTCATCACGGCAACCAGCGCCACGCTGACGAAGGTCACCACCTGCATCCACGAATCAAAGTTGCTGGAAGCCATGTTCTTGATCGGGATGCCGGCCAGGTTCAGACCGATCACCGCCACCACGGCGCCCGTCACTACCGGCGGCATGAAACGCTCTATCCAGCCCGTGCC
The DNA here is from genome assembly GCA_964543355.1 of uncultured Polaromonas sp. Lineage (GTDB taxonomy): Bacteria > Pseudomonadota > Gammaproteobacteria > Burkholderiales > Burkholderiaceae_C > Polaromonas. The sequence continues at coordinate 46,839 of CAZIYA010000004.1, read as the reverse complement.
TACAGCCTGCACGATGACGCCGATGATGGTGTACAGCACACCGCAGGCAATGATGCCGCCGAGTGCCACGCCGATGTTGGCATTCGGCCCCTTGCCGGCGTAAGCGGTGGCGGCGATCACCACGCCGATGAAGGCAAAGCTCGAGCCCAGGTAGCTGGGCACCTTGCCGCCGGTGATCAGGAAAAAGATCAGCGTACCGACGCCGCTCATCAGGATGGCGATGTTGGGGTCAAAGCCCATCAGGATGGGCGCCAGCACCGTGGCGCCGAACATCGCGATCACGTGCTGCACACCCATCACCGCCGTTTGCGGCCAGGGCAGGCGCTCGTCGGGGGCGATCACGCCGCCTTGCTGCAGCACCGCGCTGCTTTTTTCTGTCCAGTCCAGCATACCCATGGCATTCCCTCCAGTTTGTTAAGTGGGGCAATGCTAAGGGGTATTGACGCGCCTGCACAAGCTATTTGATGGCTCTGGCCGCTCGATACGGCTGCGTGGGTTCAAGCGAAGGTTTGCTGAAACAGCCGGGTCGCGTACAGGCCTGCCGGTGTCCAGTGCGTGCTGGGTGACATGGCTTCGACCACCAGTTGCGCGACGGTTTGGGGATCCGCCGTGACGGCGAGCCGCTGCTTCAGTTGCTGCAGGTCGGTGTCGAGAAGTTCATCGTCATTGGGCAAACAGGCCGCGGGAAGCTGCCGGTGCGCCGCCAACCGGGCCGCTGCGCGAAAGCTCGCGCGGCGCGGGCTCGCCGGCGCCGCTTCCGTGTAAGCCTGCCCGTCGGCGCTGGCGTCGCCGCGCAGCCAGTCATGCAGCACCTGCAGCTCATAAGGGGTGAACACGCCGAACATCTCGGCGCGTTCGCCTTGCAGCAGCCCCCAGAAACGGCTCTCGCCGGCGGGCGCGCCGCGTTGGATCCAGCCCGCTTCCTGCAGCACCGCCAGAAAGCCGGGAATCTGCGTGGGCTGAGACAGCCAGTCATTCACGCTCCGGCCGGCCACGCGGCAGTAGTCCGAATGCGCGCCGTGGCCCACCACGCTTTTGTGTGCGAGGATGCGCAGCACTTCGGCATCGATGTTGAAGTTCGCGACGACTTCGTGAGTGCCCGTGCCGGCGCCGCTGAGCTTGCAGCCGTTGCGCACGCGGCGCCAGAAATCACCGCTGCCGCCCAGCCTGGGCAGGGCCTCGTGCACCGCCTGTACCGCGCGCCGCGCATGGCCGCTGTCGACGTTGTCCACCGTGACGTGCAGGGTGAAGTAATACGGGTCGATGCCGAGCTCGTTGAGTTCATGGGCCGTGATAAGGAGGTGCAGCGGCAACTGTTCATACCCGAGGTTGAAGCCGATCACCTCGGGCAAAAATTCCTCCGCGCTCCAGCCCAGGGCCAGTTGCAGCGCGCCCTGCCGGTAGGCGCCGTCCTCCAGCCCGCCTATTGGTTCCAGCCCGTGCTGCGCCAGCAGCTTGCGGTAAAGCAGCACATGGTTTTTGCCGGCCACGCCGTCGCCGAGTTCTTCCAGGTAGGTGCGCACCAGGTCGGTGAAGCGCGGGTTGCGCCAATGGCGCAGCAGGCCGTAGAGCCAGGCGCCGTCGACCAGTTTGGTCGGCGCGACCCCGCGCAGGAAATACAGCGCATGCGCGCGGTTGCTGAAGTAGCGGCGCGGTGCACCGGACTTTCTTTCCTCGAGGTAAGCCAGGTATTGCGCATGGGCCAGCTGGGCGGAGTTGCGCATCCAGGCCAGCAGGTCTTGCGGCGATGCCGGCAGTTCGCAGTCCTGGGCCTGCACCGCTTGCAACTCGCCCCGCAGGAAGGCGTGGGCGGTGTTTTGCAGCGCATCATCGGGTTCGCCTTGCAGCAGGGCTTCGTACAGATGCCGCAGGCGGCCTTCGTGCGAAGCGCGAGAAAGCCCGCTTGGTATCGGCGTACTGCGCAGACCGGGTGCGAAGTTCTTCGCGTTGCGCGGGGGAGACCATTCGTGGGCAGCAACAAACATGGAGAGGTTGAAGGGAGTGGAAGGACATGCCAGTATTTGCCGGCCGCCTGCGCAGCCGTATAAGGCTTTCGCGTCGTCACCCGTGGGCGCTTTCCTACGACCCAGGTGTCAACCGGACCCCGTTCAGATCACCAGCAGCTTCCTGGAGCCAGCCCCACTGGGCGAGCCGGCGCAGGTCGCTGCGCTCCACGCGTTCTCCGATGTCGGTGCGGTAACGCAGGTTGGGCAGAACCACCTTGCGCGCCAGCGCATAGGCCGCGTCCCGCGCCGCGGCCACGGTGGTGCCGATGCCGGTGGCAACGCCGACATAGCCGGTATGGCCGCTGGTGAGCAGGTGCTCGCCGCGGCGCTCCACCTCCGCGAAATACAGTCCCGCGTGATCGGCTGCCGTGATGCCCGGACGGAAACACAGGGGCTCGCCCTTGGACAATTCCTCATAACCGTGGCTGTAGGGAAAGGGCGGCACCGTCAGTACCACACCCGCCGCGTAACCCGCGCGGGTGGCGACCTGCAGGCCGTCCTGCCTGAGCATGCGCTGGAAAATCCGCTCCCAGTCTTCTCCATGCAGCGCCTCGCAGATCGCGAAACCCGGGTAGCCGAAGCGGCTGGTGAACTCCAGTGGCCACAGGCCTTTTTCATTGACGATCATGTTGAGGTTGATGTAGCCGCAATAGCCGCCCTCGCGCAGCAGCGGCGCCATCTTTGCGAGCGAGGCGGCAAAGAGTTTTTCCGAACCGCGGTAGCTCACGATGGTGCCCATCTCGCCGGTCAGTTCGCCGAGCTCGCCCGTAAAAAGCCGCTTGTGCTCGAAGTCGATGCAGGCCGGCGACAAAAACTCCCGACCGTTGAAGTAGGCGCCGACGCCCACCTCCACACCCTGCACGAACTCCATGAGCACGAAGTCGGGCTCATCGGGCGTTCCCGGGTGCGCTGCATAGGTGGCCAGCAGTGCCAGCATGTCGGAGGCGTCGTCAAGCTCGCCGATGTAGTTCCGCGTGCGGGGGTTGTCCGCGCCGTTGAACTTGAGCACGTAGCGCCCGCCCTGGCGGCGCAGGAAGTCCAGCGCCGGCGCGTAGGCCGTGAAACCGTAGGTCGCCGCCAGGCGCAGGCCAAAGCCCTGCAGCACCTGCTGGCCGAACGCGCGGTCGGCCTCCAGCCGGTCGCCGAAGGCGCTGCCGCCTATCACCTGGAAGCCGTCGCGCCGCAGCGCGTCCTGCGTTTCTCCCTGCGTGGCCGATTCAAACAGGGCGATGCCGTCTTTGCCGGCCTCGCGCAGCCAGCCGAGTTCAGCCTGCAAGTCGGCCGCGAAGTCCAGCATGCCGGCGTAAACGTCGCGGTAAGCCGGGTTCGCGACGGACACGCGCACCTCGTGGCCGCGTTGCGCCAACCGGTAATACATCGCGCCCAGGTCGTTGTAGTCGCCGATGCCGAGAAACCTCATGGCTGCGTCTTGCCGTGCTGCTGCACGGTCAGGGCGACCGCGGCGATGCGGTCGGCGGCTGCATACGCCGGCATATCGAGCTCCTCGCCGAACACGTCCGGGTCGAGTTCACGGTAATCAAAGCGGCAACCCGTGCGCTTGAGCACCGGCGCCACGGCCGCCAGGAAAGGGTCCCGGCCTTCCAGGATGGGCACGCCGGTGTACACCAGCAAACGCCCGCCCGGGCGCAGGCGCGGGATGCCTTCAGCGACGATGCGCTCGCCCAGGCCGGTGCCGAGGCTGCCGCCGCCGTCGCGGTAAACGCGCCCGGCCGGGTCCACCAGGTAGGGCGGATTGGCGACGATGAAGTCGAACAGCCCTTCGGCGGCGCCGTACAGGTCGCCCTGCCGGCACTGCGCGCCCGCCATGCCGTTGAGTTCGGCATTGGCGCGCGCATACGCCAGCGCCTGGGGGTTGATGTCTGCCAACACCACGTCAACCGGAGCGCCGGTTTGGCTGGCGGCTACCAGCCCGCCCGGCCCCGCGCCGCAGCCCACGTCGAGGATGCGAGCGCCCTCCTTCAGCGGCTGCTGGCGCAGTGTGCTTTCGATCAGCGAAGCAAAGCGGCAGGTGTCCGGCCCGAAAAAAACCGCGTCCGCGCCCTGGGTGGGGTAGGCGCTGTGCGCGAACAGCATCCGGCCCAGGCTGGAAAAACGCACCTTGCTGCGAAACAGCCCGGCCTGCGGCTCCAGCAGCTTGCCTGCCTGCATCGCCTCCAAGGCATGGGCAGGCAGCAGCGGGGAATCAAAGGGCCGGCTCCAGCCAAATACATCGCGCAGCGTGTGCGCTTTGCCGGCGCCAGGCCTGGCGTTGACACGCGCATGTGTGGCGGGTGTAACGGTGGTGAACTTGTACTGCGCGTGGTGCAGCCAGGCCCCGAGATGAACAAGGGCCGCGTGCAAGGGTGAAGGTGAGGGCGAGGACATCGGCAAGGACAGGAAAAAAAGGAAGGCGGCAAGGCGCGGGAATGTCCCGTTACTGTCGTTTCCCCGCCGCGCCGCCGTTGTGGGACGCCGCTGCCCCACGCCGTAGGACGGCTGCGCGGGGTGTCATGTTGGTACCCCGGCTTCTGCAGGTACACGCCGGCCTGGGTCGACAGGGCGGAGTTGACCTGGCGTGTCTGCACCTCAGCCGCGTGCCGGTCTCAGGCCAGAAAAGCGGCGATCTGCCGCAGGACCTCGTTGTCCTTGAGGATCTTGCGGTGGCCCAGGCCTTCGGTGGCCAGCAGGCGCGCGCCGGCAATCGTCTCGCTGTAGGCGACACCGTCGGCAAAGCGGTTGATGCTGTCGTTGCGGTCATGCACCACCAGCGTGGACTGGGCGATGCGCGGGCCGACGGCGGCGGGTTCGAACTGCGGCATCAGGATGGCTTCACGCGCTTCGATGCGTTGCTGCATGGCCGCCCTGGTGGTTTCGCGCAGGCCGAACACATGCGCGAACAACCGGGTGTATTCATGCGGGGAAGCCGGAGGCGCCAGCAGCACCAATTTGCCCACCGGCAGGCCGCGGCTTGCCGCGTAGGCGCCGGCGTTGGCAGCAAGCGAATGCGCGACCAGCGCCTGCATCTGGTGGCCTTCTTGCCGCAGGCGCGCCACGGTGTAGTCGATGGCGCGCGCAAACTGCGGCAGGTTGCTGGTCGATCCGCTGCTGCGGCCATGGGCCGGCATTTCAAGAATCACCGGCCGCAGGCCCTGCGCCTGCAGGGTGTCGGCCAGCGCCAGCATCTGGCCGGCATGCCCGCCCCAGCCATGGACCAGCAGCACCAGCGGGCCATGCGGCGCCACCGGGCGTTCATAAATCGTCAGGTTGGCGGTTTCAAAAGGCCAGTTGCGGATGCGCCACTCCGGTGCCCAGGCGCGCCGGCGCCCCAGCCAGCGGGGCGGCAGCGGCGTGCCAAACAGGCGGTAAGCCGCGCGAACCGCCAGCGCCGGCCACAGACGCTGCGAGGCGCCCAGGCCCCAGCGAAACAGTTGGGTGGTGGGGCTGGCGCTGTAATACGCAGCTGTTGCTTCAAGGGATGTGCGTGTCATGAAAGGAACTCCTTGATGGGTGGATCAGTACCAGATCCAGTCTTCATTGCTGCGTGGCAGGGAACGCAGCGAGGCAAGGGCGGCGCGGACCGCGTGAACGCCGGCAAACACGGCGATGGCGACAAAGAGGAACAACATGGCATTTCCTTTCTCCGCACGATTGTGCGAAATATGGACCAACAAAAAGCCCTTGTGGGGCACAACAACAACTCAAGCCTGGTAACTTTTCATCAGGCGCTGCCAGCTGGACTGGGCCCGCTCGGCGGCGCGTGTGTCACGTAAAAAACGGGCATCGTGCAGGAGCCCGATGGAAATGGCGCTGATCTCGCCGACCAGTTGTTCGGGGTCGGTGTCCGGCTTCAGGTGACCGGCCTCGACCGCCTGCTGCACCGTGCGCCGCAGTGCGGCGCGCCAGCGTGTCACTTCCTGCAGCAGGGTTTCGCGTAGTTCGCCTTCGCGGTCGTCGAGTTCAAATGCCCCGGCGGTGTAGATGCAGCCGGTATGAACTTCGACATCACGCATGCGCACAATCCAGCGTTGCACGATGTCGTCCAGCCGCGGCAGGCCCTTGGGCTTTTGCATGGCGGGCACAAACACCTCGGCAATGAAGCGCCGGCCGAATTCCCCGATCACGGCCTTTTGCAGCGCCTCGCGTGAACCGATGCGAGAAAACACACCACTCTTGGACAGGCCCAGCCGGTCAGCCACTGCCTGCAGCGTGATGGCCTCCAGGCCCTCGGCCGAAGCGAGGTCCAGCGCCGCACCGACAATCGCGGCGCGGGTCATCTCGCTTTTCTGGGTTTTTGCATCCATGCGCAAATATTAGCACATCCGTGCTATTTGTTGTCAAGCGTGGTCAGGCGGTCTTTTTAGACATGGTTCAGCCGACAGACGCTTACGGAGGCCGCGCTGTTCATCCTACAGCGCGGGCGCACAGCCGGGCCAAAGATGGCCTTGAGCAAATCGCTCTTGTCCATTTGGAGATTTACATGAAAAAGCAATCGCTGATCCTTTCCCTGGCCGCCTTGGCGTGTAGTGCTGCTTTTGCGCAAGCCCCGGCAGGTACCGTTGGCACCCCATCCGCGCAGAGCAACCCCACTGCCGCCGGTGGCGCAGCCGCTGCCAAGGCCGAGATGAAAGTTGACGACAGGAAAGCCACGGGCTCCACGCTGTCTGCTCCCAACCCGGTCGCCGGCTCCGGTGGTGCAGCCGCCAACGCTCAAATCAACCCAACGGCATCGGGCGGCAAGCCCGCGGCCAAGGCCGAAATGAAGGTGGACACCAAGGTGGGAAACACCGCGATGAACAGCATGGACACCAACGGTGACGGCATGGTCTCCACCAACGAGTGGAACCGGTATCAAACTGCCACCTGGAAAAGCATGAAACCAGGCAAAGGCGGCACGGTTCCCATGGCGGATGTCGAAACCATGATGCGCGCCACGCCAAAATAAGGCCGCTTGGGTTGACCTGGGCAGGGGCGCAGACGCTGCGGCGTCTATTGCCTTGGGAACGGGGTTGATTTTCCTGCGTGGTTAGGGTGCCGCAAGGTGCGCACTTTCTGCGCCCGTGCTGGATGGTCAGCGCGCTGGGAGATGTCAGCCGGGCATTTGCCTGTAAACGGCTGCTGCTAGGCAGCCCTCCCATGAGTGTGCCCCAACCCATCATGCACGGGCATGGCCGGCGTGGTCTGCGCCATCGCGACGCAGGCGAGGGAAGAAAACGCGAACATGACTCAAGCTCCGATGGATGGAAGGATCGTGCCTCGACTTTCGCCGAAGCCGATGCGCGCAAAGCCGGGCTTGTCGCACCAACCGCGCAGCATGACGGCGTCGCCGTCATGCAGGAAGGCGCGCTGTTCACCGCTGGAGCTCAGCGTGATCGGCGAGGAGCCTCCCTGGGTCAGTTCGATGATGGCGCCGGCCTGGTCCGGCGTCGGCCCCGAGATGGTGCCGCTACCGAACAGGTCACCGGGCTGGAGGTTGCAGCCGCCCATGGCATGTTGCGTGACCATCTGCGCCGCGCTCCAGTACTGGTGGCGGAAGTTGGTGCGGGTGATGCGCGAAGGCGGCAGGCCCTGGTCGCGCATCTGCTGCGACTCCACCAACACTTCGAGTTCGATAGCCAGCGCCCCGTGTGCGCGGTTGCCCGCATCGTCGAGGTAGGCCAGCGGTTGCGGCTCGCCGGCCGGCCGCGTGAAGGGCAGGCGATAGGGTGCCAGCGCTTCCTGCGTGACGATCCAGGGCGAAATCGTGGTGCAGAAATTCTTGCCGAGGAAGGGACCGAGCGGCGCCATCTCCCAGAACTGGATGTCGCGCGCCGACCAGTCGTTGAGCAGGCCGTAGCCGAAGATGTGGCTGTCGGCCTGCGCCAGCGGGATGGTCTCGCCCCGGGCGTTGCCCTGGCCGATCCAGATCGCCAGCTCAAGCTCGAAATCCAGCCGCGCGCAGGGGCCGTAGACCGGCTGGGGTTTGGTGCCGGGGGCGGGTGGCGCGGCCAGTGCCTGACCCATGGGCCGCCGAAAGCGCTGGCCGCTGACGCCAATGCTCGAGACCCGGCCGTGGTAGGCAATCGGGATCCACTGGAAGTTGCTGGTCAGCGGGTCGTCTGGCCGCGCGATCGCGCCGACGTTGCGCGCGTGGTGGATGGAGGTGTAGAAGTCGGTGTAGTCGCCGATGCGCGCCGGCACTGTGTGTTCAATGTCAGCCAGCGGGACCAGTGCGGCGCGCAGCGCGGCGCTGGCCGGGCCGCTGGCGCCGTCTGTCAGCGCTTCGAACAGCGCGTGGCGCAGGGCGCTCCACGCGCCCGGCCCCATGGCAAAAAAATCATTCAAGGCAGGCCGGGTGCAGGCACCGGCGGCCTGTGCGGCCAGGCCCTGCAGTGGCCCGGATTGCGCCAGCGCTGCCAGGCAGATCGCCTGGTCGCCGATGGCGACGCCGCCGCGAAAGGCTTCGCTGCTGCCGGCGCGGCGGAACACCGCGAAAGGCAGGTTCTGGATCGGAAAGTCGGCGCCAGGTGCGTTGGCAGACGCCAGCCAGCTGCGGGCGCCGGGCGCATGGGTGTGATTCAGTGTGTGCATAAAATGCTATAAAGTTGATAGCTGCTTGCGCCCGTCAAATAAGGGCAAGGTGCCAATTTGGCTTGAAGGAATTGCGGAAACAGCTTTTTCAGGCGCTGGCCATCAGTGCGTCGTCGAAGATCGCGACCGCACGTGTCCAGCCGGCTGATGCGCCGCGGATCTTGTGCGGGAAGCAGCTGATGAAAAAACCGTCGGCAGGCAGCGACTCCAGGTTGTGCATCTTCTCGATATGGCAGTAACCAATGTCGCGCCCGGCCTTGTGGCCTTCCCAGATGAGGGACGGGTCGTGGGTTTCGCCGTATTTTTTGGCAGTGTGCACAAAAGGCGCGTCCCAGCTCCAGGCGTCGGTGCCGGTCAGGCGCACGCCGCGCTCCAGCAGATACATCGTCGCCTCATAACCCATGCCGCAGCCGGCCGCTACATAGTCGGGATGGCCGTAGCGCGAGCCGGCGCGGGTGTTGACTGCCACGATTTCCAGTGGCTTGATGGTGTGGCCTATGCGCTTGAGCTCGGCCTCCACGTCCTCGGCCTTTACCACGTAGCCGTCCGGGAAATGCCGGAAGTCCAGCTTCACGCCGGGCTGGAAGCACCACTCGAGCGGCACTTCGTGAATCGCGATGGACCTCTCCTGCTTGCCCAGCGCCTTGTTCATGGTGCTGTGAAAGTGGTAAGGCGCATCGAGGTGGGTGCCGTTGTGGGTGGACAGGTTCACCAGCTCCACCGCCCAGCCTTCGCCGTCGGGCAGGTCTTCGCGTTGAAGGCCGGGGAAAAACGGTGCTATCTGCTCGAAGGTGTTTTCATGGGTGAAGTATTCGATCCTGGGTGCGAAGGCTGGCGGGTCCGACAACACGTCGTTTTCCAGAAAAATTGAGAGGTCAACAATGCGGCGTGTCATGGTTTTTTCCTGGCAGGAACGGACGGATGGGATTGCAACATGGCACCGCGCATGCCGTGGGCAATAAAGGTCACAAGCTGCGGCATGACCGCCGGGTCGTTCGGGTGGTTCTCGCCTTGCGACAGGCGATGCACGCGCCGGTCGCCGATGTGGTGCAGCAGCGCACCCAGAGCGAACTGGTAGCACCAGGCGACCTGGGCTTGTGTGGCGCCGGGAAATTCGGTTGCCAGCGTGGTGTGAAAGGCCTCGATGAAGGCCATGGCCATCGGATCAAAAAACTCCCGGATGATCGCGTCTTCCTCTTCGCTTTGCAGCGCCAGGCCACGCGTCATGAGCAGCGCGTAGTACTCGCCCTCAGCACTTGCCCGCAGGCGGATTACCGGCGCGATGAAGGCATCGACGATACGGGTCAGGCGGTCGCCGCTGTCGTCGGCCATGGCCAGTGTCAGCGAGGCCAGGCGCTCGTCGATGGTTGTGCGCCAGTGTTCGAAGATCGCGTGGTAGAGCTCGTGCTTGGCGCCGAAGTAGTAGCCCACCAGGGCAAGTGGCACCTGCGCCTCGTCAGCGATGTGGCGAATCGACACCGCGTGGTAGCCGTACTTGGCAAACAGTTTCTCAGCGGCAAGCAGGATGTTCTGCCGGCGGTCGGGCCGGACCGGGGTGGCGGCGCGGGGCCTGGCTGGAGGGCGGGCAGCAGTGCTCATCCTTGGGTGATTGTATTGCGCAGAATGCTATCGACCAGCGCGCGGAGCTTCTGGCGACCGTCAACAGAAAAAGTACAAAGACGCATGGGTTGAATTCAGGACTCTGCCGTGAAACCGACCTGCTTGATCAGGCGACGCCATTCGCTGGCATCGGCCTGCAGCAATTCGGCCAGGGCAGGCGCGGAAGAAGACTGGATCTCCAGTCCAAATTGCTTGCCATATTCGATCAGGTCCGTCTGACCCAGCGCCGCCTGTAGATACGCCGATACGCGCCGCACCACGTCGGGTTTGGCCTTGCCCGGCAGGAAGAAGCCGTACCATTCGCGCACGGTCAGTGGGTAGCCGAGTTCGCGCAGGCTGGGGACCTCGGGCAGGAAAGGCGAACGTGTTTTTCCCGAAATCATCAGCACGCGCAGCTTGCCGGTTTTCACATGCGGGATGTAGTCCCCAATCGGGCCGCAGAACGAGGAAATCTGACCGCCCAGCAAGTCCTGCACGCCCGGCACCGTACCGCGGTAGGGAATGTGCCGCAGGTCCACGCCGGTGAACTTGCCGAGCAGGACACCGATCATGTGAGGCATCGAACCGGCGCCCGGGCTGCCGAAATTGGCGCCGCTGTCATTGGTTTTGGCCCAGGCCAGGAAATCCTTGAGGGTCTTGACCGATGGGGGCACGCCCGGGCCAATGGCCAGCCCGTGGTTGATGTAGGCGCCCACCGATACCGGCGCGAGGTCTTCCAGCTTGTACTGCAGCTTGGGATAGGTGTAGGGGTAGATCGACAGCATGGACGATGGGGTCAGGAGCATCGCGCTGCCGTCAGGGTTGCTGTCCTTGACCGTGATGACGCCAATCTGACCAGCCGCGCCGGGCTTGTTTTCCACCACCGTGTTGGTGGCGTAGTTGCCGCGCAGCTTGTCGGCGACGCGCCGGGCCAGCACGTCTACCGTGCCGCCGGGCGGAAAGCCGGAAATGATACGGGCCAGCTCAAGCGAGGACTGCGCATGGCTCGTGAGCGGCAGACTCAAGCCTGCCAGTGTGGCTGCGCTGCCGGTGGCGTACATGAAGCTTCGACGGTTGATCATGGGGTGTCTCCTTGCGATGACTCGGGATCGTTGCGTGAATTATACGGTCGTACAAATAATTGGACATTCGTACAAACCCTGAGAAGTGCCGCAAGCAAGGGGTAGCAGAAAAGGGGAGACAGCCAGAGCCGTAGCGAACTGCTAGGCTTGGAAGATGAACGCTCCCTATCTTCCCCAAATACGTCTTTACCAGGACTGGCTGCGCGATACCCGCGGCCTGGTTTTTGACTCTTACGATGCGCTGTGGCAATGGTCGGTGACGGATCTTGACGCCTTCTGGCAAAGCATCTGGGACTACTTCGAACTTCAGTCACCAACGCCGCACAGCGCCGTGCTGGCGGAGAACCGGATGCCGGGCGCACGCTGGTTTCCGGGTGCGCAGTTCAACTACGCGCGGCAGGTCTTCCGCCATGTGGACAAGGCGCACGCCGCGGGCTTCCCAGCAATCATCAGCCACAACGAAAAAAGCCTGGCTGGCGGTGAACCGCCGAAAGAGCTGAGCTGGCCGGAACTGCGCCGCCAGGTCGCTTCGCTGGCCCTGCACCTGCAGGCGCAGGGGGTGCAGCCGGGTGACCGCGTGGCCGCCTACCTGCCGAATATTCCCGAGGCCATGGTCGCCTTTCTGGCGGTGGTCAGCATAGGTGGTGTCTGGAGCATCTGTGCGCCCGACATGGGCACTAACGCTGTGCTGGACCGCTTCAAGCAGATAGCGCCCAAAGTGCTGATCGCCTGTGACGGCGTGAGTTACGGCGGGCGCGATTTCGACCGCACGGCTGTGCTGGAGGAGTTGCGTGCCGCGCTGCCCAGCGTGCAGCACGTGATCGTTCATGGCAATCTGAATGTTACGAAATCAATAGCTGGTTGCGCCCGACTGGAAAGGGCTACGGCCCGAAACGATGCACAAACCCAGGCGTTCGAGCCGATGTGGCTGCCGTTCGACCATCCGCTGTGGATTGTGTATTCCAGCGGCACCACCGGCCTGCCCAAACCCATCGTGCACGGGCACGGCGGCACCGTCATTGTGGCGCTGGCGCTCAAGACCCTGCACAACGATGTGGGCTGCAGCTACGACGCCAACTCCTGGGGTGAGCGTTACCACTGGTACAGCTCCACCGGCTGGGTCATGTGGAACGCGCAGATGAGCGGCCTGCTCAACGGCACGACCTGCTGCATCTTCGACGGCAACCCGGGCGGCAGCAAGGACAAGCCCGACTGGACCACGCTCTGGCGTTTCGCCGCCGAGCTCGGCGTGAGCTTTTTCGGTGCCGGTGCCGCTTTCTTTGCCAACTGCATGAAGGCGGGTGTGGACTTGGCGGCCTGCGGCGACCTCTCGAAGGTGCGCGCCCTCGGCACCACGGGATCTCCGCTGTCGCCCGAGGTTCAGATCTGGGGTACGGAGCAGTTTGAAAAGATCGGGACCCCCGACATCTGGTGGTGCAACATTTCGGGGGGTACCGACTTCGCCGGAGGGTTCATCGGCGGAAACCGCGAGTTGCCCCAGGTGCCGGGCCAGATGCAATGCCGCCTGCTCGGTTGCGCCGTCGAAGCGTGGAACGAAGAAGGTCAGCCGGTGATCGGCGAAGTGGGTGAGCTGGTGTGCACGCGTCCGCTTCCGTCCATGCCACTTTTTTTCTGGGGCGATACCGGCAATGTCCGCTATATCTCCAGCTATTTCGACATGTACCCCAACGTCTGGCGACATGGCGACTGGCTCAAGGTCACGCCGGATGGAGGCTGCATCATTTACGGGCGCTCCGATGCCACCATCAACCGGCACGGCCTGCGCATGGGAACCAGCGAACTCTACAGCGCAGTCGAGGCTCTGCCCGAGGTGATGGATTCCATGGTGGTGGACCTGGAGTACCTCGGCCGCGAAAGTTACATGCCGCTTTTTGTGGTGCTGCGCGAAGGGGTGGTGCTGGACGATGCCATGAAGGCCCGCCTCAACAATGCCATCAAGCAGGCGCTGTCGCCGCGTTTTGTGCCCGATGAAATCTTTCAGGTGCCCGAGATTCCGCGAACGCTGTCCGGCAAAAAGCAGGAGTTGCCGATCAAGAAGCTGCTGCTCGGTCAGCCTATCGACAAGGTGGTCAACAAGGACGCCATGGCCAATCCGGCTTGCCTGGACTGGTATGTGGCCTTGGCCCGAGAGCGCGCCAAGGCCTAGCCGCCTCAATGGCTGGTTGAAAGGGCGGTCAGGCTGGCTGAAACTGCGGCGAAAGATCGGAAGGGGGCGCTGGCTCAACAGCCGGAGCCAAAGCGCCGAGATAGGCGCGCACGCGCGGATCGGCCGTCACGCGGGCGAAGTCGGCGGCCTGCGTGACAGCCCCTTTCTGTACAAAAATGAATCGTTCGCAGCTCTTGCGCAGGATATCGATGTGGTACGGCTCGTTGGGGTGAAGGCACAGGAAGACGAGGCGCCCATTGCTTTTGAGCCGCGCAAAAAAATCGAGCATGAAGCCGATGTAGCCGTCCTGTGTATTGAACTGCGGTTCGTCAAACAAATGCACCAGTGGCGAGTTGCCGGCAGCGTGGTTCAGCATGAAGTCGGGCTTGCTCTTTTGGAAAGACCGCACCTGGTAGGACTGGTGATAGTGCACCGCCAGCCGGTCGCGCTCTTTGGTGCGCACCTGGTGGATGTCCTGACCGTTGATCAGTACGCGTCCTGAGCTCGGAAGGTTGCTTCCGGTGATCATTTCAAACAGTGTTGTCTTGCCGGAGCCGTTGGGCCCCATGACGCCGATCACACACGGCTTGTCAACCTCGAAGTCGGCGTTCAGGGAGAAGGTGGTTGTTTTCCGGATCAGGCCGCGCTGGTACTGCTTGGCAAGGTTTTCAACACGCAAAAGAGGTGGGTTCATGCTGACTAGACTCCAAGAAGCTGCCGGCGCAAGGCGGCGTTGTTGCACAGCTCAGCTGCCGGGCCTTCATGAACAATCTGGCCCTGGTTCATTACATAGGTACGGTCGGCAACTGCCAGCGCGCTCTGCACGTTCTGCTCGACCACCAGCACGGCGATGCCTTCGGATTTCAGCCGGGTGATGGTTTTCATCACGTCTTGAACCACCTTGGGCGCCAGGCCCTGGCTGGGTTCGTCAAACAGCACCAGGCCGGGCGAGCCCAGCAATGCGCGAGAGATGGCCACCATCTGCATTTCCCCGCCGGAAAGGTTTTCGCATTCCCGCTCCATCAGGTATTCCATGGCGCTGAAAATCTCAAAGCACTCTTTTTCGCTCCATTTGCGGAAGCGGGTGATCTTGCGCGCGATGGCCAGGTTGCGGGCCACGGTGAGCGTGGGAAAAATGCGCCTGTCATCGGGAACCCAGCCCAGGCCGGCCTTGGCTATCTCGTGCGTTGGCATGCGTGTGATGTCGCGGCCATCGAATGACATGTTGCCCTTGCGGGGAGCGGTCAAGCCCAGGATGGAACGCAGCGTGGTGGTCTTGCCTGCGCCGTTGGGGCCGAGAAGGGCCACCACTTCACCGGCACCGACGCGCAGGGATACATCGAACAGGACCTGTGTTTCGCCGTAAAAGGTGTCGATGTGCTCAATGGCCAGCATGTCGGCCGGAACCGCTGAAGGTTTCAGGACGGCGTTCATGCCAAAGCTCCCAGATTGGAACGCTGAACCCATTCGTTCTGCCGCAGCTCGGCGGGTGTGCCCTGCGTGATGACCTGTCCCCAGTGGATCACCGAAATCTGGTCTGCCAGGTGGAAGAGAAAGTTCATGTCATGCTCAATGATCACAATCGTCAGTTGCCGCTTGAGCTCCCTGACCAGGTCCATCAGCCGGGCGGTGCCTTCGGCGCCCAATCCAGCAGTAGGCTCATCGAGAAACAGCATGCGTGGCTCAGCGGCCAGCGCCACCCCAATCTCCAGCGCCCGGCGCTGGCCGTAGGACAGGCTGCTGGCCAGTACGAACTCTTTTCCCTTGAGTCCCACGCGCTCAAGTACTGCAGCGGCCATTTGCTGGGCGGTGGTGTCTGCCCCGAGATCGCGCCAGGCGTTGAAGCCCTGCCTGCGCACATGCGGCATGGCTACCAGCAAGTTGTCCAGCGCGGTGTAGCTGTCAAACAGGTTCATGATCTGAAAAGAGCGGGAGATGCCCCTGTGCGCAATCTCGCGAGGCGACAGGCCGGTGATGTCCTCTCCCGCAAATGTCACTCGTCCGCGGTCAGGCTTGTAGCGGCCGGTCAGAACATTGAAGCAGGTGGTCTTGCCTGCACCGTTCGGTCCCATGATGCCGGCCAGCCGACCTTCTTCAAACCCGAGGGTGATGTCCTGCAACACCATCTGTGCGCCGAAACGTTTGGACAGGCCATGGGCTTCAAACAGCTTCACAGCACACCTCCCGCACGTGTTGCAACTGAAGCAGGAGCCTTGCGTGGCCTGCTCTTCCATGCCTGCCAGACCCCTGCAATTCCTTCCGGCTTGAACAGCACCATGGCCATGAAGATCAGGCCGTACCAGAGCAGCCAGGTCTCGGTGTAGGCGCCCAGCAAGTCACGCGCAAGGATGAAAAACGTGGCGCCAATGACGGGGCCCCAGAAGCTCACCAGGCCACCGCCAATCAGCACCATCATGACCACAAATCCGGAGGTGTGCAGGCTCATCACGTTCGGGTACGCCGATTGCTGCGCCATGGCAAACAGTGCGCCGGCCAATCCCGCCACCGCGGTGGAAACCGTGAAAGCCAGCCATTTGTAGAGCCAGACGTTGTACCCCACAAACGCTGCGCGGGTTTCATTTTGTTTGATGGCGCTCAGGATGCGGCCCAAGGGTGAGTGAATCAGCCGCCAGAGTGCGACCAGCACCACCGCAAAAAGGGCGAGGCAGAAAAAGAACAGCGCGTTGTTGCTGGACAGGTCGAAGGAGACAAAACCAAAGTCGGCCGGCAAGCGCTTGATGTTGAGCAGTCCATCCTCGCCGCCGGTCACTGTATGCCACTTGTTGGCGACAAACCAGAAAACCTGCCCGAAGGCGATGGTCAGCAGGGCGTAGTAAATGCCGCGCCGATGCGATATGAATGCTGCGACGGCAGCGCCCAAGATTGCCGTTATCAGAACCGCACCTGCCAGGTCAAACCACAGATTCGGCCAGACGCGCAGTTGCAGCAGGCCAAAGGCGTAGGCGCCGACGCCGAAGAAAGCGCCATGGCCGAAGGAAGGCAAACCGGTGAAACCCAGCAGCAGGTTGTAACCCAGGGCGAAAAGCACCCAGATCATGATTTCCAGGGCCAGGTATTGGTAAAGGCCGACGCGCGCCACCCACAGCGGTGTGGACAGCAGCACCACCAGGGTAATCAACATGGGCACGGGAAACAGGGGCGCGCGGCCAGAGGCAAGTTGCATGAGCGTTCTGTCTCGGTTGAATCGATTGAGCAAAAAAACGTGGACAAAACAGAATATACATTCTAATATTCAGGCATGCAAGAATATTTGTTCTATTTCTGCGCGAGGCGTCAGCCGTCCCCCGGCGTATTTTTTCAAAGCAGTGGTTACCCATGGATGCAGTGACCACCTACGAGGACCTCAAAGCGCAGATGGCCCGGACTTATCCGGACATGTCCAAGCAGTTGCAGCGTATTGCGCGTTTCGCCATGGAACAACCCAATGAACTGGCGCTGGGCACTGTGGCCACGGTGGCGGAGGCGACGCAGGTGCAGCCTTCGGCCATGATCCGGTTTGCCAACGCATTGGGTTACGGCGGGTTCTCCGAAATGCAGCAGGTGTTTCGCGGCCATCTGCTGGAGCGTTCGGACAGCTACCGCGAACGTATTGCACAGATGCGGCGCAAGCAGCTCAAGGGCGGCGGTGCACCCGCTGGCGTGTTGCATGAACTGGTCGGCGAATCGGTGGCAGAGCTCGGCCATCTTGAAGAAAAAATTCAGCAAACTGACCTGAAAGCGGCGGTGAAACTCATGGCTGCAGCACCGCGTATCCATGTGCTGGCCCAGCGTCGCGCATTCCCTGTGGCTGGCTATCTTGCTTATGCCCTGAGCCAGCTGGAGTTGCGCACTCACCTGCTGGACGGCACCGGTGGCATGCTTAGGGAAAGCCTTCGTTCCATTGCGCCTGGCGATGTCCTGATCGTCGCAAGCTTCCGCAGCTATTCCCCTGAAGTGATCGATGCGGCTGTCGCCGCTGAAAAACTCGGGGCAATCGTGATTGCCATCACCGACGGTCCAGTGTCGCCTCTCAAGGCCCCCGCCAGGGTTTGTTTTGAGCTGGTCGACGATTCGTCCAAACCGTTCCGGTCGCTGGTGGCGCCTCTTTGCCTCGCACAGGCGCTGGTTGTCAGCACCGGGCACCACATTGCAGAGCAGGGCGCTGGCAAAACCGCAGGCAAGCCTATGCGGCGCAAGGCGGCCGTATGACGCGGCCGCTGGACGTGATCTGCATGGGTCGGGCAGCTGTCGACCTGTACGGCGAGCAAATCGGCGGCCGTCTGGAAGACATGCTGAGCTTCACCAAGTACCTGGGTGGTTCGCCCGCCAACACGGCAGTCGGGATGGCGCGATTGGGGCTCAAGCCAGCCATGCTGACTCGTGTGGGAGATGAACACAATGGCCGCTTTGTCCGTGAAACCCTGAGCGCCGAGGGTGTAGATGTCAGCCACGTCAAGACCGATCCCAGGCGGCTCACGGCGCTGGTTTTTCTCGGCATCCGGGATCAGCAGACTTTTCCGCTGGTTTTCTACCGCGACAACTGCGCCGACATGGCCGTCAGCCAGGACGACTTCGATGCGGCTTTCATCGCCTCGAGTTCGGCCTTGCTGCTCTCCGGGACGCATCTGTCGCAGCCGACCACTTACGATGCCTGCCGCAAAGCCATCTCGCTGGCGCAGCAGGCGGGTACTCGCGTGGTGCTGGACATCGACTATCGGCCAGTGCTCTGGGGTCTGACGAGTCCCGGCATGGGTGAGCAGCGTTTTGTGCCATCCGGCGAGGTCAGCGCCCATCTGCAAACGGTGATTGGCCAATGTGACCTGGTGGTAGGTACCGAGGAGGAAATCCACATCGCTGGCGGCAGCACCGACACGCTGGCAGCGCTGCGCTGTTTGAGGGCACTTACTGCGGCCACTCTCGTGGTCAAGCGTGGACCCATGGGCTGTGTGGTGTTCGAAGGGCCCATTCCGGATGATCTCGAGAAGGGACTCAAGGGCCCGGGCTTTCCGGTGGAGGTCTATAACGTCCTGGGTGCGGGAGATGCCTTCATGGCCGGCTTCTTGAGGGGCTGGATCCGCAACGAGCTCCTGACGCAGTGCTGCGCCTATGCCAATGCCTGTGGCGCGCTGGTGGTCTCGCGCCACGGGTGTGCCCCGGCGATGCCCAGCTGGGAGGAGTTGCAGTTTTTCCTGCTCCACGGATCAAACACCAGACGGCTCAGGGAAGACACGCGGCTTGAGCACCTGCATCGAGCCACCACCCGCACACGGCGCTGGGCCGAACTGGTCATCCTTGCGTTTGATCACCGCGTGCAACTCGAAGAGCTGGCCGCACGGCACAACGCGGGTCATGAGCGCATCCGGCTTTTCAAATCACTGATCGCGGAGGGAGCCAAGCGGGGTGCCCGTGGCCGGGCCGGTGTCGGCATCATTGTGGATGGTCGCTTCGGCGATGAGGTGTTGCCTACCATGACGGGCAAAGGCTGGTGGGTTGCACGACCAGTGGAATTGCCAGGCTCACGGCCCTTGCAGTTCGAGGCAGATGCTCAGCTGTCGCAAGCCATGCGTTCCTGGCCGGGCGAACACGTGGCCAAGTGCCTGGTGAGTTACCACCCGCAGGACCCACTTTCATTGCGGGAGCAGCAGCTGGCACGGCTGCTGGAGTTGCAGCGTGCCAGCACGGACACCTTCCACGAATTTCTGGTGGAGGTGATTCCGCCAAAGGAAATGCCACGAGACAGCAACACGCTGGCGCAGGCGCTCGAGCAGATCTATCGGGCCGGCATATTCCCGGATTGGTGGAAGCTTCCCCCTGCTGAATCGGCACAGGAATGGGAGGCCATCGTCGCCGTGATCGAGCAAAACGATCCGCACTGCCGCGGCGTACTGCTGCTGGGTCTTGAGGCCAGTGAAGACCGGCTGGACCAGAGCTTCCGCGTGGCAGCGCCGCATGCCATTTGCCGCGGTTTTGCCGTCGGGCGCTCCATTTTCTCCGAGGCTGCGGCCGGGTGGTTTGAGGGCCGCATGGATGACACGCAGGTCGTTGAAGACATCGCGCAGCGATACGCCAGGCTGATCCGGCTGTGGGACGAAGCGCGGGCCGGCGCTGCCGAAGCCATGAGCTGATCAACCAACAAGGGGACGTACACATGACACAGAAAATCGGATTCATAGGCATCGGCATGATGGGCCACGGCATGGCCAAAAACCTGCTGGCCAAGGGTTTCATCCTGACCTTCAAGGTCAACCGCAACCGCGACAACCTGGCCGACCTGATTGCCGCAGGCGCGCAGGAAGCGGCGACCAATGCGGCCTGCGCACAGGCATCCGACATTGTGTTCATCTGCGTGACCGGCTCACCGCAAGTGGAGGAAATCGTTTACGGAAAAGACGGCCTGCTGGAGTGCGGACGCAAGGGGCTGATCGTTGTGGACACTTCCACCGCCGAGCCGGCTTCGGGCACCCGCATCCGCAATGACCTGGCCGCCAAAGGCATCAAGCTGGTGGATGCGCCCCTGGCCCGCACCCCCAAGGAAGCAGAGGAAGGCCGGCTCAACACCATGGTGGGCGCCGACCCGGAAGACTTCCGGACTGTCGAGCCGGTGTTGAAGGCCTTCTGCGAAAACATCTTTCACGTGGGCCCGCCCGGCCACGGTCATGTGCTCAAACTGGTCAACAACATGATGGCCATGAGTTTTGCCGCATCGATTGCCGAAGCTTTCGCGGTCGCAGCGAAAAGCGGGATCGACCTGAACAGGCTTTATGACGTGATTTCTGCCGGTGGCGTCAACTGCGGCATCTTCCAGATGATGGCCACCAAGACCCTCAAGGAAGGTGACGTCACCGGCTTCAAGTTCGGCATCGCCAATGCGCAGAAAGACCTGCGCTATTACACCCATCTGGCGGAAATGCTGCCCGTGACCAGTTTCATGGGCGAGGCCGCACACCAAAGCCTGATTCAGGCGAGCAACGCCGGCTTTGGCGGCAAGCTGATCGCATCCCTTTTTGAAGCCCAGGAAAAACTCAACGACGTCAAGATCGTTCCCCGTTAATCATCCTTCCAACCACTGCAGGAGACAACCATGAGCGACATCCAAAAAAAGGCCATCCCTGAATCGGCTCAGGACACCCCATCGGCATCGCGCCGCGATCTTCTGAAGAAATCCAGCCTCGCGTTGGTAGGTGCCGGCCTGTACGGCGCGGCACCGTTCATGGGCCCCTGGAAACACAACCATGCCTGGGCGCAAACAGCACAGAAAAAGCCGCTGACCATTGGCCTGACCATGGATGCCTCGGGCCAATACGCGGCTTCCGGCACCGAAGAGCGTTTGGGCGCGATGATGGCTATCAAGGAGTTCAACGACAAGGGTGGCGTGCTGGGCCGGCGCATCGAAGCCATTCACATTGACACCGAAACCACGCCGGCCACCGGTTCGCGTGTGGCCGAGCGCATGATCACCCGCAATGAGGCCGCCTTCCTGATCGGCGCGGTGCATTCCGGCGTGTCCAATGCCATTTCCCAGGTCGCGCAGAAATACGGCACCATTTTTCTCAACACCAATTCAAGTTCCCCCACCGAGGCGGGCAAGGATTGCCACCGGACCAAGTTTGTATGGGATGGCAACGGAACGAACTTTTCCAACGCCACGGTCAAAAATGCCATCAAGGCCAGCGGCCGCAACTGGGTTTTGTTGACCAACGATTACGTCTGGGGCCACACGACCTCCAAGGCCACGCGCGCGATTGTTGAGGCCAACGGCGGGCGCATTGTGGAAGAGCTGCTGGTGCCACAAAACACCCGTGACTTCTCCGCCTACCTGCTCAAGCTGCAGCAGCTCAAACCCAACGTGGTGGCCACAGCGGTTGGCGGTGACGACATCAAGGCCCTGCGCCAGCAGGTGGTTCAGCTCAAGATGAACCAGTCCATGGCCTGGATCAACAACCAGCAGGACTGGCCTGACGTGTATGGCCTGGGGCCGGATGCAATCTTCGGCGTGTTTGGCACTACCTGGTACTGGCGCCTGAATCTTCCGGGCGTGAAGGAGTTTGTCGCCGCCTACCAGAAGCAGTTCCCGGGCATGGCCATCCGTGTGCCTGGCAACGTTTATCACAACGGCTACATGGCCACGCGGGAACTGCTGCGCTGTGTGGAGGAGGCAGGCACTACCAACAACATCGCCGTCATCAAAAAGCTGGAAGGCCGCAAGATGACGGCCGTCGACCGCCTGCAGCATTACGACGCCTGGATGGACCCGGTCACGCACCAGTGCCAGCAGACCATCTACATGGCCACCTTCAACGACGCGCCGGCGGAAAAGGACGACATCTTCAAGATCCTCACGCAGGTCGACCCGAAGGACGTGCAGGACAAGGACTCCCTGGGCGCCTGCAAGCTCGAGACTTACGAAGCCACGCCGAGTTACGAAGTCTAGGCCTTCCCATGACCACCCCTGACAAGCCCGGCGTTATCCGGCAGTTGCTGTGCCAGGCTACGAGCGCTGAACGCTGAACGAAGATCCCGCTTTCGCTAACAAAGACTTTATGGACTTCCTGATTCAGCTAATTCCGCACCTTGTCAACGGTGTGTCCCTCGGCCTGTTGTTTGCACTCATTGCTCTGGGCTTCATGCTGATCGTCGGGGTGATGGAAACCATCAATCTGGCGCATGGCTCGCTGTTTGCCCTGGGCATGTATTTCGCGCTGTTTCTGGCTGCGCCGCAGCTGGGGATGTTTCCGGAACTGCAGGCCTGGTACATGGCCTTCCCCATTGAAACGCGGTACCTGATCGCGCTGATTCTGGCGCCTGTCTTCGTGGGACTTTTCGGCATGCTGCTGGAGCTCTGCATGCGCCGTACCTACGGGCGCGATCCTCTCTACGGTTTGCTGCTGACCTTTGGTGCTGCCCTGGTGATTGAGGAGGCCATACGCATTGTGTGGGGCTCCTCCGAGAAACAGCTGCAATTGCCCGAGGCGATTTCCGGGGCCGTGCTTTTGGGGGATCTGGTGTATTCCAGGTATCGCTTTTTTGCCAGCGGCTTCGCTGTGCTGATGATTGTGATGCTCTGGCTGTTCCTGCAAAAAACACCTTATGGCGCCATCATCAAGGCCGGCGCACATGACAGCGAGATGGTGCGGGCGCTTGGCATCAACCTTTCACGCCTGCGGCTGTTCGTGTTTGGCCTCGGTGTGGCACTTGCGGCGATTTCGGGGGTTGTCATGGCCCCTATCTGGGGAATTCGTCCGCATGTCGGCGTCGATGCCGTGGTGCCGGCATTCCTGATCATCGTTCTGGGCGGTGTGGGTTCGCTGTGGGGCGCGGTGATTGCGGGGCTCATGGTCGGCATGGTGGTGGGGCTGACCGGCTCTTACGCTTCCGAGTGGTCCCTGATGTCGATGTACCTTCTGTTTATTGCCGTGGTGACTTTTCGCTCACGGGGGTTGTTTGGAAAGAAGAGTGTGCTGGATGCGTGATACACCCCCTTCTCTGCTCACTTCGTGTAGCCGGATCCCCCCTTGCAGGGGGCAACGCCTGCGGCCCGGTGAAACCGGTTCCGCGGCGTTCGCTGGCAGTTCAAATTCGCGTATTGAAGGGGTGCACCAATGAAACCGCTTCAAGGAAAAGTCGCGCTGGTCACAGGCGCTGCAGGCACCATGGGCGCCGCCGCCACGCGTGTGTTGCTGGAAGACGGCTGCAAAGTGGCGATGGTTGATTTCAGCGAAGCGCGTAACCGGGCGCTGGCTGCAGAGTTCGGTGAGAACGCCTTGCCCTTTTCTTTTGACATCAGCGATGTTGACGCGGTGCATGCGGGCCATACGCGGATCGTGCAGGCGTTGGGGCCGGTCGACATTCTGGTCAACAACGCCGGCATTCTTTCAAACAACAAGGTCGAAGCGACCACCGCCGCCGAATGGCGGCGCGTACTGGGCGCCAACCTCGATGGTGCGTTTTATCTCTCCCAGCAGGTGGTGCCGGCCATGAAGAGCCGCGGTTTCGGCCGCATCATCAACACAAGCTCGCTTGCTGCAAAAACCGGCGGGCTCACGGCTGGCACCGCTTACTCCGTGTCGAAGGGGGCGATGAGCGCGCTGACGTTTTCTCTGGCGCGAGAACTGGCATCCTTCGGCGTGACGGCCAATGCCATTGCGCCGGCTTATGTGAAGACCCCCATGATCACGGAGCAGCTCAATGAGGAGCAGCGGCAAAAATTGCTGAAGGACATTCCAGTGGGGCGGTTTTGTGAACCTGAGGAGTTCGCACATGTGGTGCGTTTCCTGGCTTCGCCCCTGGCCGGTTTCATCACGGGGGAAATCATTGACCTCAATGGTGGCCTGCTGATGGATTGAAGCGGGAAAGCCCTTGCGCTTCGGAGAGTATTTGCATACACAATCCGGTCATTCATGAGTCTCACTCCCCGCATTGATTTCACTTCGGCGCTGACGGGCCTGTTCGACCTGAGCGGCAAGGTCGCGTATGTGCCCGGCGGGTACGGGGGCATAGGTGAAGCCATCGCCTGGGCCCTGGCGATGGCTGGCGCCAGGGTTGCCATTTCCGGACGGGACGAGAACAAGGCACGGGAGGTGGCCTCTGCCCTGCGCGCCGCAGGGCACGATGCCACCGGGCTGGCGATGGACGCACATTCAGTTCCGGACATCCAGGCGTCGGTGGATGCAGTGGCCCGGCATTTTGGCCGGCTCGACATCCTGGTCAATTGCGTGGGCATGCAGCGCGAGCAGGCGTTGCTTGAAGTCACGGAGGAAGCGTTTGACGAAGTGTTGCAAGTCAATCTGAAGGCCGCGATGTTCCTGGCACAAGCCGTGGCAAAGCAGCAGATTGCGGGTGGGCGTGGCGGGGCTCAGGTTCATCTCCTGTCGGTGCGGGCTCAGCTGGGGCTGCGCGGCCGCGGTTATTCGGCCTACACCAGCAGCAAGGGCGGGCTGGTCATGCTGATCCGTCAGCATGCCAGTGAACTGGCGCCACACGGCATCACGGTCAATGGCATCGCTCCTACGGTGGTGCAGACCGAGATGGCGCGGCATTGGCTGGAAAATCCCGAAACGCACCGGCAAGTGCTCGAACGGATTCCGCTGGGCCGTATTGCCGATCCGCAGGACGTGGCCGGGGCTGCCGTTTTTTTTGCGGCACCAGCCGCATCTTTTGTGACAGGCCAGGTTCTCTACCTGGATGGCGGCATCACGGCCTCACAGTAGGCTGGCGCGTCAAGGTGCCGGTTTGCGGTTGACCAGCACGATGCCCACAGCCACCAGCACCAGCGCAGCCAGCAGGCTGGGCGTCACAGCCTCCTTGAGCCACAGCGCGCCGAACAGCAGCGCAAACAGGGGCGTGAGGAACACAAACACTGAAATCTTTGTGGCCGGATAGCGGCCCAGCATCCACATCCAGGCCAGGTAGCTGGCGAAGGCGCCCACCACCGTCTGCAGCAACAGCGAGGTGATGGCAAAAGGGCTGAAGCTCCAGACCCATTGCTCCCCCAGTGCCAGGGAAAGGAAAGGCAGGGCCGCCGTGCTCACCGCCACCTGGTAGAACAGCAGCTTTTCAGCCGACACCCGGGCCAGCGAGGACGCGCGTATCACCACCGTGGTCAGGCCCCAGAACATGCCAGCGGCCAGCGCCAGCAGGTCTCCGGACCAGGTGGAGGCAGCACCGGCGCTGAAACCTTCGCGCAGGGCAAACACCACGGCGGCGAAGGCGCAGGCCAGCCCCGCCCATTGCATGCTGCGCAGTTTTTCGGAAGCCACCCACAGCGGCAACAATACCGCCACCCAGAACGGCGAGGTGTAGAGAAATACCGTCAGCCGGGAGGCGCTGGTGTACTGCAGGCCCACATACAGGCAAGCGAACTCGACGGCAAACAGGCCCCCGGCCAGCAGGCCGGCACCCAGCGTGCCGTCCGCGGAAAACAGCTTGACACCGCGCCAGGCGCACCATACCCACAGCAGCAGCGTGGCACCGGCAAAACGGATGGAAGCCTGGAACACCGGCGGCACCTCGGCCAGCGTGGCCTTGACCAGTACTTGCTGGAAGCCCCAGAACAGGCAGCAGGCGAGCAGCAGCGAAATGGACAGGGTGTCGAGATGGGTTTTGCGTGTGGTCATGTCTTTGTGGCCGTGGCTGTGCTTACAGCGGATGTTCGGTGTAAAACCTGCCGCCGTGAAACAGCAGCGGCGCAGCACCCGGGCGGTGAGTGCAGCGCTCGACCTCGCCGACAAAAATCACGTGGTCGCCTTCTTCGTAGCGGCTGCGGTTAAAACACTCGAAGGTGGCGGCCGCACCTGTCAGCAGGGGCGAGCCGCTGATGCCCTCAGTCCAGGCGACACCGGCCCAGCGGCCTTCACGTTTCGCCGCAAAACGTTCGGCCAGCTCTTTCTGGTCGGCCGCCAGGATGTTGATGGCGTAGTGGGAGCCGGTGCTCAGCGCCGGCATGGAGCCGGCTGCCTGCGCCAGGCTCCAGAGCACCAGGGGCGGCGCCAGCGAGACCGAGTTGAAGGAGTTGGCCGTCAGCCCGACCAGATCGCCGCCTGCCGCGCGCGCGGTGACGATCGTGACGCCGGTGGCAAACATCCCGAGTGCTGCGCGGAACTCTTTCGGCGAAAAATCCGGGCGGCTGGCCTGGCGCAAAGGCGTGGGGGGCATCATGGATGTAATTTAACTGAAGCGGCTTTGCCGGTCGCGACCGGCCGGCGTGGCGCGTAAAATCGGCGCATGCGTTTGCCCTGCCCCGCCGCCCTTCTTGTTGCTTCTGTTTTGATAGCTCACAGCGCACAGGCCGCGGGGCCTTGCGATGATTTTGTTCGAAAACTGCCAAACCTCAAGCGGAGCCTGTGCGAAGCGGCTCAGTTGCAGGCCACGGCGGCCCGTTCGGTCCAGGGCCAGACCCTGTGGATGCGCGACGTCAAGCCGGACGAGCCGCGCCAGCGGGTCCTGGTGCTGGGCGCCATCCATGGCGACGAGCTGTCGTCAACCTCGGTGGCCCTGCACTGGGTCGGGCTGGCCAGGGAGACGACAGCGCCTTGGTCACAGGCGATTCACTGGCGTTTTATCCCGGCCCTCAACCCCGACGGCCTGCTGGCCACACCGCCGCGCCGCGTCAATGCCAACGGGGTGGACCTGAACCGCAATTTCCCCACGCCCTTCTGGGAGCGGGATGCCAAGGTGTACTGGGAAAAGCGCACCCGCAAGGACCCGCGCCGCTGGCCGGGACCCACGCCGCTGTCCGAGCCGGAGTCGCGTTTCCTGCACGAAGAAATGCAGCGCTTCAAGCCGCACCTGATCGTCAGCATCCACGCACCCTATGGCGTGCTGGACTTTGACGGGCCGTCGGTTCCGCCCTCCAAACTGGGCCGGCTCTACCTGGACCAGGTCGGCATCTTCCCGGGTTCGCTGGGCAACTACGGCGGGGTGCACAAGGGCGTGCCGGTGGTCACCATCGAATTGCCGAATGCCATGCGCACGCCGCTCAATGCCGAGATGCGCCAGATGTGGCTGGACCTGCTGCGCTGGATGTCCGAACGGCTGCCGCCCGGCGGCGCCGGGGGGCTGGCGCGCACGCCTTGAGCTGCAGGGACGCCACGTTGCTGCTGCGTTTGCCGACGCGGTGATTGTTGGTCAAATCGGCCTCTAGCCCTTTGTGGACGGGCGCAAGCAGCTATGAAACAAGTAGCAACTTGCGGCGCGAATGTCCCTGCATCAGCGCTTGAGTTTCTTGTAGGCCTCGTTCATGGGCTTGCCTTTGTCCGTGTCCTGCAGGCCGCGGCGGAGGTCGCGGCTCGCCTGTTCCACCTGGGGGTCGGCTTTGGCATCGGTCATGTCGCTGGACTGGTCGCGTTCATGCGGCAAAGGCAGGCCGGTGTCGGCGGGGTCCGTCAATACATTTTCCTCATCGCGCAGCGGCCGGTCTTTGGCCGGTTTGACCGACGCCATGCCTTCGCTGCTGCCAGCTTCACGGGCCGGGATGCCGGATGACGGGGGTGCGGGGGGAGCGGGAGCGGCCATGCGTGTTTTCCTCGCAGCCACTGTGACTGCAAGCCCTCAGTCTGGCCGCCTCGGGAACAGGCACCTGTCGGCGCGCCCTGGGTCGCGATGTAGGAGGAGGCCGAACCTGCTGCACACCGATGGAGGGCAAAGCTCAAGACTGTCACGCTTTCTGCTGCTATTGGTGTTGCCTCGTGTAGGCAATGCAATGCCAAAGGACTACGATGTCCTCAGCGGTGTGCGTTGTGAGCGCCCACCTTTTTTGGTCCTGCAACAGACGCTGCACGACCCTGTGCAAACGGAAGGCACAAGGCAAGGTCATGCGATGGTGAGTTCTCTGGGGCTGCGCGCCCGTCTGGTGTTGTTGATCGTGGTGGCGCTGGTGCCGGTTTTCGGCCTGTTCGCCTGGGTGGCAGCCAGCAAACAGGCGGATGCCCTGAAACTCGCGCGCTCCACGTTGCAGTCGCTGGCCCTGCTGGCCGCAGCCGGCCAGCAGCCGCAGGCCGAGGTCATGAAACAACTGCTCGGCGACCTGGCCAGCGCGCCTTCCATCAGGCGCAGGCCGCTGGACTCATGCGGCGAGTACCTGCGCGATCTGCAGTCGAAAAACCCGCATTACACCGACCTGGGATTGGCAGGGCTCGACGGCACCCTGCTGTGCCACTCCGAGCCGTCACTGGTTGGCACCAGCGCCAGCACGCGGCCCTATTTCAGGCGTGTGCTGGCAAGCCGGCAGTTCTCGGTGGGCGAATACGGCACCGGTCGAAGCAGCCGCAAGGCAGGGGTCGCCTTTGCGGCGCCCGTTTACGACAACGCCGGTGTATTGAATGCGGTGGTGTTTGCCGCGCTGGATGTGCAGGCCTTCAGCCTCCCGCTGGCGCAGCTTGCGGTGCCGGCGGGCATGGGCGTGGTCCTGACCGACCGTCAGGGCACCGTTCTCGCGGCCCATCCTGCGGGTGCCGACCCGGTCGGCAGCCGGCACCCCGACACGGCCGTCCAGGCCTTCCTGCGGGCTCCGCGCGTGGGCATCGAGGAGGCACCGGACGCCGGCGCGGAGCAGCGCGTGTACGCCTTCGCGCCGGTAGGGGGCGCGGCGCAGGGCGCGCTGTTTGTCACGGTCAGCATGCCGCGCGAGTGGATATCGGCGGAACCCGCAAAGGCGCTGACGTTCGAGCTCGCTGTTTTGCTGGCCGCAGCCCTGTTCGGTATGGGTTGCGCCTGGGCCATGGGCAGGCGCCTGATCGTCAATCCGGCCAATGCCATGCTGCATGAAGCGGAAGAACTTGCCAACGGCAACCTTGCGGCCAGGGTCGAGATCGGCCCGCTTTACCAGGGCGAACTCGGCCACCTCGCCAAAACCTTCAACCGCATGGCCGAATCCCTGCAGTTGCGCCGCGATGAACTCGATGCGTCGCTGGACCGCATCGGCAAGGAGCGCGGCCTGCTGGACCTGATCATCAACAGCATGAGCGAAGGCGTGCTTGCCATCGATGTCGAGGGCCGCTTCCTGCTGTTCAATGCGGCGGCGAGGAAAGTCTTCCCGGCCGATGAGGCGGGGACGACCCTCGCGGCCTGGCGACAGGACCACGAGGTGGTGTTGCTGGACGGGAAAACGGTTTGCACCCCGCAAAACAGGCCGTTAAGCCGTGCCATCCGCGGTGAAAGCGTCGACAACTGGGATGTTTTCCTGCGCCGGCCGGGTGCCAAGGACCGGGTCCTGCGCAACAACGTCCGCCCCCTGCACGACGAAATGGGGAAACTGGTCGGCGGCCTGGTGGTATTTACCGACATCACCGAGCGCAAGTTCACCGAGGACTTTGTCCGCGACCAGGAGCAGGTGCTCGAGCTGATTGCCTACGGCGTGCCTCTGGCGCAGGCGCTTGAAGCCATCGTGCGGCTGATCGAAAGCCGCTCGACCGGGAGCCTGTGTTCCATCTTGCTGCGTGAAGGCGGGCAGCTGCGCCACGGCGCGGCCCCCAGCCTGCCGGACAGCTACAACCGCCAGATCGACGGACTGGAAGTCGGTGACGGCATCGGTGCCTGCGGAACGGCTGCGTTCCTGAAAAAGCAGGTGGTGGTGGTGGATGTCATTGGTGACCCGCTGATGCGCAATTACCTCGATTTGCTGCACGAATTTGGCCTGCGCGCCTGCTGGTCCACACCGGTGCTGGCCAACAGCGGTGAAGTGCTGGCCACTTTTGCCATTTACCACCGGGATCCCTACCAGCCGCAGCCGGGAGACCAGGACCTGGTGGAAACCGCTGTCCGGCTGGCGCGGATTGCCATCGAGCGTTCGCGTGCCGAAGAAGCCCTGCTGGGCAGCGAGGCGCGGTTTCGCGAGCTGGCCGAAAACGTCGAGGATGTGTTTTACAACCGCGACTTTGCCAGCGGGCGGTTTCTGTACATCAGTCCGGCTTACGAAACCATGTGGCACCGCCGCCGGGAAGAGCTGTATACCGCGCCGGACTCCTACCGCGACACCATCCATCCCGAGGACCGGGCGGCGGAGGCAGAAACCAAGCAACTGCAGGCCGGAGGTGCAAGCACCGACGTGGAGTACCGGATTGTTCGCCCCGATGGCGAGATCCGCTGGATCCGCGACCGTTCCTACCCGGTTTTCAATGCAGCCGGATCGGTGGAGCGGATCGTCGGCACGGCACGGGATATCACCGGGCGCAAACGTGCGGACCGCGAGCTGGCGCGAACCAACCGGGCACTGCAAATGCTCAGCCGCTGCAACGAAGCGCTGACCCGCATCGACGACGAACCCGAACTCCTGTCCCAGGTGTGCCGCCTGGCGGTGGATGTGGGCGGCTATCGCATGGCCTGGGTCGGCTACGCGCAGGATGATGCGGCCCTCACCATCCTGCCCATGGCGCATGCCGGCCACGAGGCGGGTTATCTGTCTGCCATCCAGCTGACCTGGAACGCAGAACAGCAGACCGGGCGCGGGCCGGCCGGCCAGACCATACGCAGCGGCCAGGCTCGGATCAGCGAAGACATCGTCCAGGGCGCCAACCAGTTTCACTGGCATGAAATGGCCACGGAGCGCGGTTACCGCAGTGCCGTGTTCCTGCCCCTGCGCGATGCGAGCCGTACCTTCGGCCTGCTGGGCCTGTACTCCGGGTCGCTGGAAAAACTGGCCGCCGATGAAGTCAAGCTGCTCCAGGACATGGCCGACAACCTGGCCTTCGGCATTGGCAGCTTGCGTACCCGGCTCGAGCGCCAGCGCAGCCAGGAGGCCGCGCGCCAGGCGGCGGTCCAGGTGCGTGAACAGGCGTCGCTGCTGGACCGCGCGCAGGATGCCATCATGGTGCGCAACCTCGACCGGACCATCCGGTTCTGGAACAAGGGGGCTGAACGCCTGTACGGCTGGGCTGCCGACGAGGTGCTCGGAAAAACCATGGACACGCGCATGTACCGCAGCCCGCAGGTGCTCATCGATGCCATGAACCAGACCCTGGCCAATGACGGGGACTGGACCGGCGAGCTCGAGCAGGTGGCGAGGGACGGCACGGCCATCAGCATCGAGGCACGCTGGACGGTGGTGCGCGATGAACAGGGGCGCGTCAATGGCGTGCTCGGCATCAATACCGACATTCGCGAACGCAAGCGGGCGCGCGAGGAAATCCTGCAGCTCAACGCCAGCCTGGAAGAACGGGTGCAGCAGCGCACAGAGCAGCTGGAATTTGCCAACAAGCAGCTGGAAGCCTTCTCATATTCGGTGTCGCACGATTTGCGCACGCCGCTGAGTGCCATCGACGGATTCAGCAACCTGCTCGCCAGGGATCTGGGGGCCGGAATGGCGGGCGAGCGCAGCCAACACTACCTGTCCCGCATACGCGCGGGCGTGGTGCAGATGGGCGAACTGATTGATGCCCTGCTCTCGCTGGCCCAGGTCTCGCGCACCAGCCTGCGTTGGGACAAGGTGGACCTGAGCGCGATGGCGCAGGCGATATTGAGCGGCTACCGCGAAACGGAGCCAGGCCGGGCGGTCTTGCTCGATATCCAGCCGGGACTGCTGGTCCATGGCGATGGGCGGCTGCTGCAGCAGGTGCTGGACAACCTGCTCGGCAATGCCTGGAAGTTCAGCAGCCAGCAAGCGCAAGCCCTGATTTCATTCAGGCGGGAAAGCGGCCCTGGCGGCGAGACGGTGTATGCGGTGCAGGACAACGGTGCCGGCTTTGACATGGCCTATTCGGAAAAGCTGTTTGGTGCATTCCAGCGGCTGCACACCGCTTCGGAATTTGCCGGCACCGGCATCGGTCTGGCGACGGTGCACAGAATCATCACGCGGCACGGCGGCCGGGTCTGGGCGGCGTCTGCTCCAGGGCGCGGCGCGACGTTTTATTTCACGCTGGGTGATACACCTTCCGGTGATCCCGTGTGACAGGCACCGCGCTCAGCTGTGCGGCGCAGCCGCCGCCCCTACAGGTCCCGCTGCAACAGGGTTTCACGCAGTTTGTGGGCCTTGTCGGCGTCAAACGCGCCTTCCGCACGGGCCAGCACGTCTCCCTCGCGGTTGATCACCACGGCATAGACCTGGTCGGTTCCGTTCAGGCCGGCGGAGCGAACGAAGCGGGAACGGTCTGTGAAGACCGGAACCAGCCGGGCGCGCTCGGCATCGGCAGGGTAGATGCGCAGGAGCTTGGTTTCGATGGCGCTGCGCGCCGCGGTATCCCCCGGATCGTTGAGAACCGGCATGCGCACCCAGGCAATGGTCGGGTCGGCATCGAGGTTCAGGCCCCGGACCCAGCCGTCGATGTGCGCGCGCTGGGTGCTGCGAAAAGCGATCAGGGCCAGGGTGCGTTCGGCGGGCAGGCCGCCGGGTACCGCGATGGGTTGTTCGGCCAGGGTTCGGGCCATGAACGACGGCAACTGGCCCATGACGCTTCTTTCATTGGGAGCCGCCACGGCCAGTGCCAGCGCTGCAGAAACTGCCAACAGCCAGGCCAGGGTGCTGGTCCAGGTGGTTTTCATGATGCGTGCTCCGTCAAGGAGAAACAAAAAGCCGATCACGCAAGATACATGCACCGCCGTGGCAGTGGCCCGCCCATTGGGAACAAATTGTTGGCGGCTGTAGGGTTTTGTTGCAATGCGCAAGTCAATGGAAGCAACCGGTCTACACGCCGGGAGTTGCCATGCGGAGACCGGCGGGGCTTGCTGCGGTGGGTTGACGCCTATGGGCGGTCGGCAAGGCGGCGAAGAAATCACGAACTGCGTGCTTCGCTGCTTCAAGGGCTTCCCGTCCGGTGGCTTTTGCAGAAGCCGGAATTCGCATTACATTGCGTAACCCTTTTGCTGCCGCAACGCCCGACGGATGACCCTTTTCTGCAAGGGAAAATCCGCCGCAACCCATCCATGAAACTGTCTGCACTCCACATGAAGCTGCCCAGTCCATGAGCCGGCACCTGGCCTCCTCGGACCTGCAGTCCCTCCGCAGCCGGCGCTTTGCCGTGGCCATGGCGGGACTGGCCCTGCTCATCGGCCTGGTCTTTACCGGGCTGGGTGTCTACTGGGTGCACAACACCATTCAACGCCAGGCGCGGGAACGGTTTGACCTGCTGGTGGACCGCGTGCGTGCCGACGTGCAGGAGCAGCTGAACGCTCCCCTGCTGGGCCTGCACGGCGCTGCCGGCGTGTATGCAGCGAGCAGCACGGTCGCGCGGGCCGAGTTCCGCGCCTATGTACAGTTCAGTGAGCTGGCCCGCGATTTTCCGGGGGTGCGCGGCTTTGGGTTCATGGTGCGGGTCATGCGCAATGAACTCGACGGCTTCGTGGCGGCCATGCGTGCCGACGGCGAGCCGGCTTTTGCCGTCCATACGATGCCCGGTGCGCCCGACGGCGAGCGCGCGCCCGATCTGTACGTGGTGAAGTTCCTGGAGCCGCAGGCCGGCAACCAGGCCATCCTGGGGCTGGATGCAGGCGCCGACGCCCTGCGCCGCGATGCCATCGAACATGCCATTGCTTCGGGTGAGCCCACCCTGAGCAAAAAAACCACCTTGATGCAGGACCCGCAACAACGCCCGGGGTGGCTCTACCTGTTGCCGGTCTATCGCGCAGGGGCGGCCCCTGCCACACCTGCGCAGCGGCAGGCCGCCCTGCTGGGGGTGCTGTTTGCACCCATGGTGGTGAGCGAGGCGTTGCAGGGGGCGGTCCTGGCCACCCAGGGGCAGGCGGATTTCGAACTGTTTGACGCCGAACGGGCCAGCGCACAGGCGCTGGTGTATGACCTTGATGGGCATCTGGCGGCGGCGCGCGGGAACATTGTGCCGGACCACTACACAGGCCGCCTTTTTTCCGCGTCGCGTGCGGTTGCGGTAGGCGGGCGCACCCTGAGCCTGCGCGTCAGCACCACGCCTGCTTTTGAAGCGGGGGTCGCCAGCCCCTTGCCGGCCCTGCTCGGCCTGGGCGGTCTGGCACTGAGCCTGTTGCTGGCCTTGTGCATCTGGCTGCTGGGCAGCAGCCGGGCGCGGGCGTTGTCTGTTGCGCAGCACATGACGCTGAGCCTGGCCCGCGAGCAGCAGCGCCTGCTCAGCATTGTCGAAGGCACCAATGTCGGCACCTGGGAGTGGAATATACAAACCGGCGAAACCCGTTTCGATGAACGCTGGGCGGCCATTACCGGCCACATGCTCGATGAGCTGCAGCCCCTGGACATCCAGACATGGCATTCGCTCGCGCATCCCGGGGACCTGGTCGGCGCTGGCTTGCTGCTCAAACAGCACTTCGCCGGCAAGACGCCGTATTTCGACTGCGAGATGCGCATGCGCCACAAGGCCGGTCATTGGGTCTGGGTGTTGTGGCGCGGCCGGGTCTGCGCCTGGACCGGCGAGCGCCGGGCCGCCTTGATGGCCGGTACCGTGATGGACATCACTGAGCGGCAGACGGCCCAGCTGGCCCTGCGCAACAGCGAGGAGCATTTTCGCCAGCTGTTTGAGACAAGTCTCGAAAGCATTTTGCAGGCCCGGCCCGACGGGCAGATCACCCATGCCAACCCGGCCGCCTGCGGACTGTTTGGCATGACGGTGGAAGAGCTGCGCCAGCGTGGGCGCGGCCTGGTGGACCCCCACGACACACGGCTGCAGGCCTTTCTCGACGAACGCCAGCGCGAAGGCCGGGCTCGCAGCGAGCTGCGCATGGTGCGCGGGGACGGCACGGTTTTCGAATGCGAAGTGTCGTCGTCCATTTTTCTCGACTCGAACAATGCACCCTGCGCCAACATTGTTTTGCGCGACATCACCGCGCGCAAACGTTCGGAGGCGCGCATCACGCGGCTCAACACCGAGCTGGAGCAGCGGGTGGGGCGCCGGACCGCGCAGCTCGAAGCCTCCAACCGGGACCTGCAGGAATTTGCCTATTCAGTGGCGCACGACCTGCGCCAGCCTTTTATTGCCATCGGTGGTTTCAGTGGTTTGCTGGAGCGGCGGGTGACGGACGAACGCGGCAGGCACTACATCCAGCGCATCAAGGCGGGTGTCAGGCAGGCCGGCGAGCTGACCGAAGCCCTGCTGGCCCTGGCCAATCTGTCGCGGGTGCAATTGCGGGTACAGCCGGTGGACCTCAGTGCCATCGCCCGCAGCGTGGTGGACACCCTGCGGCAGGAGGACACCATGCGCGCAGCCGACATCGACATTCAGGACGCGCTGGTGGTGCAGGGTGATCCGATGCTGCTCGGGCTGGTGATGGAGGAACTGCTTGGCAACGCCTGGAAATTCACGTCACGGCAAAGTTGCACCGAGATCCGCTTTGCCGCGCTGCCCGCCGAGGCTGGCGCCGCCAGTGCCGAGACCGTTTATGTGGTCGGGGACAACGGTGAAGGTTTCGACATGGCGCATGCCGACAAGCTGTTTCGCAGCTTCCAGCGCCTGCACGCCGCCCAGGATTTCCCCGGCGTAGGCGTGGGCCTGGCCAATATCCAGCGCATCATTGCGCGCCACGGCGGCCGGATCTGGGCGGAATCGGCCCGTGGCGAAGGCGCCCGCTTTTTCTTCACGCTGGGCCACCCCGGGCCCTGACGGCATTTTTACGTTTGCTATTGAATTTATAGCTGCTTGCGCCCGGTGTATAAGGGCTAGAGGCCGATTTGAATCAATAAATCCGGCTTGAAGCCTTCCTGTTCGCCCTTGCGCGCATAACCCAGCGGATTGGCCACCACGCGGCAGCCGTTTTTCACATAGTCGCTGGGGCAATGCAGGTGGCCATGCAGCCACAGTTGCGCCTGGCCCAGCAGATCATCCAGCGAATTGCAGAAACCGGCGGTGCCGGGCGCCAGGCCATAACGCGGATCACCACTCAACAGGCTGGGTGCGAAATGGGTGACCACCACCGTGGGACCTTCAAAGGAACTGGCCAGCGCCTGCCGCAGCCAGGCCTGGCTTTGCAGGCCCAGTTCGCGCACCGCCTCGGCCAGCATGGGCTGGCCGTTCTGGAACGTGTGGTGTTTGCTCAGGTAGAAGTTCGCGGCCCGAAAGGCCTTTTCACGTGCCTTGAGCAGTTCCCCACTGGTCGGGTCGGAGCCTTCTGCGGTTGCCACGCCCAGCGCGTCGAAGTCGGTCCACAAGGTGCTGCCGACAAAACGCACGCCTTGCAGTTCCACCACCTCGCGCTCCAGCCAGACCAGGCCCAGCCGCTCACAGGTCTCGCGCAGGCGGGTATGCGCCTCGGCAAATTCAAGTCCATCGTACTCGTGGTTGCCCGGCAGAAAAAATACAGGCGTCGGCCAGCCGGCACCACCCTGCGCCACCGGCAGGGGGGAGAAGCGGGCGAGTCCGAAATCCGGGTCGTGCAGCAGCTCGGCCAACAGCGAACCGGGCTGGTAGGAACCAATGTCGCCCGCCAGCACCAGCAGGTCGGCGCCGGGTAGGGGCCGGGCCACAAAATGCGGGTTGGACTCAAGGTGCAGGTCGGACAGGAGCTGGATGTTCACCCGTCGATTGTGCAAGAAGCTGACGGCTGGCCCGGCGCGACCCCTTTGCCCTGATGCCGGCAGTCTGGCCATCACTGATGAAAAGGGGTGATTTGCGGGTTCATGCAGGCTATCGGCCAGGTCATGCGCTTTATGCATGAAGCGGGGCCTGCTTTGAGGTTGCAATACTAGGGAAAACCCTTAATCTAGATGCATTGCCACCTTTCGTCCTTCGCCGGACGCCCCTGTCATGAACAAGCTTGTTTCGCAGATCTTCCGTTTTCTGCCTTTCTCCCCGGCCCTTGCACCCATTCATGGGGTCGCGCGCAACCTGATGGAACGCGCCGAAGCGCGCGCCGGCCGCAACCCGCACCAGGCGCGGGAACTGCGCGGCGCAGCGCGCGCTTACCTCAGCGTTGTTCGCTGAAGCGCACTCGGCTTTACCCGCGGATTTCGCGCCTGATATCGGCTGGGCCGTGCAAGTGTCGCTATAAATGGAGCAGCAATATGTTGTTGTCCATGAAGGGTTGCCGGCCAATATGACCTGGAATCTGCGCTGCGGAAGCAGGCAGGGCGGGGTTGACAACGCGCAGGCTTCAGGCCGAGAAGGCCTTGTCGGAGGCACGCACAATCGCCTGGCGCAACCAGACGTGGGCGCTGCGCTGTTGTGAGCGGCGGTGCCACACCGCGTCCACATGCACCGGCGCCACATCAAAGGGCAGGGGACGCAGTACCAGCTGCTCGGCAATTCCGGTAACACGTACAAAGTGGCGCGGCAGCACGGTCAGCAGGTTGGAATTGGCCACCACCCGGCCCGCCGTGAAGAACTGGTTGACCGTCAGCACCACCTTGCGTTCGCGGCCCAGCGAGGCCAGCGACTCGTCAATAAAACCATAAGGCCGGCCTGAAAAACTCACCAGCATGTGCCGGGCCGCACAAAAGCGGTTCAGGTTGAAAGGGCCGCTGGCCAGCGGATGGCCGGCACGCATCACGCACACATATTCACCGTCGTAAAGCCGCAGGTGGCTGAACGGCAGGGGCTCACCGCTTTGCGCCCGGGCCGTCAAGTCGGCCAGCACTGCCGGAAAGTAACCCACGGCGAGGTCGCAACTTTCCTCATCGAGCAGCCGGCGCGGATCGCGCGTCGTCAGCGGCACCACCCGGATGGTCACGCCGGGTGCCTCCTGCTCCAGGATGTCGACCAGCCCCGGTATCAATTCGGCCGCGGTGGCATCCGCCATGGCAAGCACGAAGGTTGTGCTCGCCGTGGCGGGCACGAACTCGTTCGGGATCAGCGATTCCTGCAGTTGCTGCAAAGCTTCGCGCACCGCGGGCCAGATCGTGAGGGCGCGTGGGGTCGGCGCCATGCCTTGGCCGCTGCGCTGGACCAGCTCGTCACCCAGCGTCTCGCGCAGGCGCCGCAGGGCGTTGCTGACGGCCGGCTGGGTGAGGGACAGGTTGCGTGCCGCCCGCGTGAGGCTGCGCTCGGCCATGACTTCGTCAAAAACGCGAAGCAGGTTCAGGTCCAGGGTGCGGAAATTGGGCGGATTCAAGGGCGATCTCCTTGCAGAACCTTAAATTATCACTGTTATGAATAACTGAAATCATAAAGATAAAGTTGAACAATATGGGTATTAACCCTAATATCTCCCTGTGCCCAAACCAATAACGGTGGTGGCACTCATAGGGGAACCATCATGACCAGCTTTGTCAACGTCAAACATCCAGCCGAACATCCCGGTGTGGCCCGCTTCGAGTCGGCCTTGGGCACGGCACGTCAATTACGCCGTGGCTTCGACGGCGCCAAAGGCCTGGCAGCCATGCTGCTTGCAGCCCTCGTCGCCGCCATGGTGGTCGTGGCCGACCAGCTTGTCGATAACTGGGCCGATGGCCATTTGCTGGTGGGCTGGGTCGCCTTGTGGGCCGTGGCTTTTGCGGCAATCGCCCTGTTTGCCGGTACGGCCCGTGTGCTGGCCAGGCGCGCGGTCAAGGCACTGGACGCATGGTCCAGCGCCATTGCCCAGGCCCGTGCCGATGTCCGGCTGTGGGAAGCTGCCAAATCGGACCCGCGCGTGATGGCCGACCTGCAGGTTGCCATGGCGCGTCATGAAGCGGCGGCTGAAGCTGCTTCTGTATCCACTGCCGTCCCGGCCGCAATCGTCAAGCCTGAGGCGGACAGCCCGATAGACTTGGGCAGCCGTCTGCTGCGCGCCAACCCAAGCTACTACATCTGAGTTCTGGGGCGCGCTGGACGCGCTGACTGCCGCTCCAAACGGCGCCAAAAAAAAGCCACCCGGTCGGGTGGCTTTTTTGCGTCCGGACGGTTTGCCCGCGGCGTCAGGGCACAACGCAGATCATGCGCCGTGCTGTGGACTCTTCCGGCAGCCGGTCAGGCCGCCAGTCGGCGCTCGATGGCGGTTTTTGTCTCCTCCAGCTCTTTCGGCAGGTGATGTTCGAGTTGCTTGAACAGTTCGGTGTGCAGCTCCAGCTCTTTCAGCCAGGCGGCCTTGTCGATGCTGGTGACGGTCTTGAACTGCTCGGCGCTGAAGTCAAGGCCAGTCCAGTTCATGTCTTCGTAGCGGGGGCTGACGCCGGTGATGTGCTCCACACCCTGGCCCTTGCCTTCGATGCGGTCGATCATCCACTTGAGCACGCGCATGTTCTCGCCGTAGCCGGGCCAGACAAACTTGCCGTCCTCGCCTTTGCGGAACCAGTTGGCGGTGAAGATTTTGGGCAGCTTGGCGCCCGAAGCTTCCAGCTGCTTGCCCACGTTGAGCCAGTGCTGGAAGTAGTCGGACATGTTGTAGCCGGCAAAGGCGATCATCGCGAACGGGTCGCGGCGCACCACACCGACCTGGCCGGTGATGGCAGCCGTGGTTTCCGAGCCCATGGTGGCGGCCATGTACACACCTTCCACCCAGTTGCGACCTTCGGTGATCAGCGGCACGGTGTTGGAGCGGCGGCCGCCGAAGATGAATGCGTCAATCGGCACGCCGGCGGGGTCGTTCCAGGCCGGGTCCAGCGCCGGGTTGTTGGTGGCGGCGACGGTAAAGCGCGAATTGGGATGAGCTGCCTTGGCCCCTGTTTCCTTGGCGATCTGCGGCGTCCAGTCCTTGCCCTGCCAGTCGATCAGGTGCGCCGGCAGCGCCTTGCCCGGGACATCCTGCTCCATGCCTTCCCACCAGACGTCGCCATCGTCGGTCAGGCCCACGTTGGTGAAGATCACGTCGCGATCCAGGCTGCGCAGGCAGTTCGGGTTGGTCAGCATGTTGGTGCCCGGTGCCACGCCGAAATAGCCGGCTTCCGGGTTGATGGCGTAGAGGCGCCCGTCCTTGCCGGGTTTGATCCAGGCGATGTCGTCGCCGATGGTGGTGACCTTCCAGCCTTCAAAGCCTGCCGGCGGCACCAGCATCGAGAAATTGGTCTTGCCGCAGGCCGAAGGGAAGGCCGCTGCCACGTGGTACTTCTTACCCTCGGGCGATGTCACGCCCAGGATCAGCATGTGTTCGGCCAGCCAGCCTTCGTCGCGGCCCATGTTGGAGGCGATGCGCAGTGCAAAACACTTCTTGCCCAGCAGTGCATTGCCGCCGTAGCCCGAACCGTAGGACCAGATCTCGCGCGTTTCGGGATAGTGCACGATGTATTTGGTCTTGTTGCACGGCCAGTTCACGTCCTTCTGGCCTTCGACCAGCGGTGCGCCCACGGTATGCACGCAGGGCACGAAGTCGGCATTGACGCCGAGCACGTCGAACACGGCCTTGCCCATGCGCGTCATGATCTTCATGTTGACCGCCACATAGGGGCTGTCGGAAAGCTCGATGCCGATATGCGCAATCGGTGAGCCGAGCGGGCCCATGCTGAAGGGCACCACATACATGGTGCGGCCTTTCATGCAACCGTCAAACAGGGGCTGCAGCGTGGCGCGCATGTCGGCAGGCGCCATCCAGTTGTTGGTTGGGCCGGCGTCCTCTTTTTTGGCGGAGCTGATGAAGGTGCGGTCTTCCACACGGGCGACGTCGCTCGGGTCGGAGCAGGCCAGGAAGCTGTTCGGACGCTTGGCTTCGTTGAGTTTTTTGAAGGTACCGGCATCCACCAGTTGCTGGCACAGGCGCTGGTATTCGGCTTCGCTGCCGTCGCACCAGTACACCGTGTCGGGTTTGCACAGCGCCGCCATGTCTGCAACCCAGGCAATCAGTTTGGCGTTCTTGACATAGCTGGGCGTGTGAAGGTTAAGCCCTTGCATCGCGGGGTGGTTCATCGAAATACTCCAAAGTTAAAAAGCGTCATTTCGAAAAACGTCGGGCGACGGACAGCAGGACTGTGGCATCGGGACGTTTGCCGGAATAAGGCTTGAAATAGCGCATCACGCCTGGTCGGCGGGCGGGGCTCGCAGCCAGGATGTGCTGCGGGTGCGGGGGTCTGAAAAGCGGTTTGTAGTGTGCTTTTCGGGCTTCCACGGGTCGGCCAGAAGTTCATTCTAAGAACATCAGCGCGGGTTACCTGCAGGTTACAGTGGAAATTCATGCAAAACTTGCATGAGGTTATGCATAACTAACGTTCGGGTTCAGGCAGTCATGATGAGGGTGTATTGAATGCTGAAACCGGGGCATTTGCCGCGACAGGCGCCTCGTACAGCGCCAGGGCTTTTCGGCAATTTCCTGCGGCGAAATGTCGTTGACATCCGCCGAGCTTGAGCAGGCAAACAGTGTGGACGGCCGCGAAGGAAGCCGCCATTCCGGCCGGATGGATGAGCTGAAAAGGCTGACCATGGGCGTTTGGGTGGTGGCCGCCAGGTGCATCAGGCCGCCATCGACACAAATAATCACCCGTGCGGTAGCCAGCAGGTAATGGCTTTGCTCAAGAGAGCATTTGCCCACGTAGTTGTGTACAAGCGCCGAGTCACCGAGTCACCGAGTCGCCGAGTTCCAGCTCAATCCGTCTGGCTTCGGCCAGGCCGTTGTCGCTACCGATGAGAGAGAATTCGTTTTTGCCGTGGCGTACCAGCTGGGCCATCACGGCGGACCAGCCCTTGTAGGTACGCAGCGGGTCTACGCCGCCGACCGAAAGAGCGACCGCCTGTCTGGCCGGGGCGGCATGTTGCTCCAGGCCGGCGGGCGCTGTACTGGGCCTGAGTTTCTGGCGCACATGGCGAGCAAACTCCGCCGGCTCCAGATCCAGTTCCAGCAGGTCGGCAAGACGCTGGGTGGCATAGGCTGCCCGGTCGAAATTGGGCCCCGTGAAGTCTTCCAGAATCGACACCCAGGGCAAGGCCCGGAAGTGCCAGGCCTTGGGTTGAAGGGAGCGCCGCTTCTGGCTAAGGATGATTACAAAATCGTAGGGTACCTTGGACGCTGCAGAAATGTCATCGGTGACGCTGGTAAACCAGGGGTCTTCACGAAACAGCCGGGCAATGGTTGTGTCGGTCAGCAGGTCCATGCTGAAGCCATGCGCGTGCAAAAGGGAGCGCGGCGCCAGATCCATCAGGGCGTCTCCGATTTGCCCTTTGCCAAAATCATCCAGGGAATTGCGTAGGCGTCTGCGTCACCCGACCGAATAATCCCGGCTATTTCGGCGGCCATAAATTCAGGTGTCAAGCGTTCGTCGGCATCCACAGAGATGCACTCATCGCCCGCGTCAAATCCAATGCCCTGTTCTTTGAATGCCGAGATCGGGCCAGTCCTGGGTTTACTCCAGCGCTACCGCGGGGCACCTTGTGATTTCAACTGATTGGTCACTGCTCCCGTGTTCAACAATGATGCATTCATCTGATCCCGAAACGGACTGTGCACAAGCTTCAAGGTTCACCTTCTTCATTGTGAGGCGATGATCATTACTGATACTTTCATGAAAAACATTCATTGCATAATCCGTGACGTCAGGAGGCGGCAGATAAAAGTCATGGTGACACAGTTAAAAACAGGCATATTACAGCGCTGGCTGAAAAGGCAAGCCATGATTTCCGTCACCCAGCCCTTGTCACGTTCGGTCACCAGCAATAACGAAAGCTATATCGAGAAAGTTGGTTACCCGAAACTCGGCTGGCGCTACTTCCGCCGTGCCATGGTGTTTGGCGTTTCAGGCCAGGGCCGGTATCTCAGGGACAAAATCGACCCAACCTGGAAAAGAGGCCTGTGGCTTTACAAGGGGGTTCCGCAAATCGGGGATTCCTTGATGGACCTGGCTCCGCGCAGTCTGTTTCAACAACAGGGCCTGGAAGTTGACCTTTACACGGATCCGCACCTGGCACAGCTCTACAGTGATGACCCATGGTTTCACCGCGTGCTCGACAATCCCCACGAAATAGCCAATCAGCGTTACGACTTTGTGATCGTACCAAGTCACAAGAACAGGTCACTCCGTCATAAATCCCGGCTACTGCCAGCGTTGCCATGGGTTTCCATGCACGGGTTTTATACGGGTCCGGACTTTCACCGTGCGCGCTTCGCCACGCAGCGCCTGCTGGACTTGCTCGATCAGGAGTTGCCGCCGTCCGAATTTGCACTGCATGAGGCGCAAAAATTGTGTCCACTGCCTACCTTGTCGGAGGCACGCTCCGCAGGCCGAAAAGTCGCCATCGCCTTGGGCGGCGTCAATGCACCACGTACCTATCGGCACTGGCCGACCCTCGCCAGCGCGCTGAAGACTCATTTGGGTAACCTTGACGTGACCCTGGTCGGATCTGCCAATGCAGAAGCCTGGGCTCAGGCATTTATCGACAAGTGTGAAGGCATGTTTCCAATTTCCAACCGTGTCAATCAAACTTCCCTGACCGAGTGCCGCGCCCTTATTCAGGAACAGGAACTGTTTTTGGCTGCCGATGGTGGGCTCATGCACCTTGGTGCCACCACATCCACCCAAATG
This sequence comes from uncultured Polaromonas sp., assembly GCA_964543355.1. Lineage (GTDB taxonomy): Bacteria > Pseudomonadota > Gammaproteobacteria > Burkholderiales > Burkholderiaceae_C > Polaromonas. The sequence goes on along the minus strand of CAZIYA010000004.1, from coordinate 3,660 downwards.
GTGTCGCTATTTGACGGAGAAATAAGCCCGCTCTGGCAACTATCCATGCCACATTTGCAATTTGCACTTCAATCCGCCACTGCGGACGTCAATGATGTCCCGATGGCGGCCGTAATCGCTATGGTTCACAAAGCGCTGGCTGTTCCATATGCAACAAAAGCGGGCTAAAGCGCCAAAATACAGATAATCTGGATAGAGCCACAGCGGCGTTTCCCGGCATTTTTCCGCGAAGTGACCTTTACTTCTGCTGCCCGGCCCGTCGATGGATCTGGTAGACCAGAAGCAGAAGCAAGAGCAGGCCGACTAGGCCGTTTTGGGACAGGAGGGTCAGATACTCGTTGTGGATATGTTTGTGTGTTTCTGCGCGCAGCGGATTGTCCGGCCTCATGAGGTCTCGCGGAAGGCTCCCGGGCCTTTGCCGAACAGGGGAGCCTCGACGAACAAACCAACACGCGCGCTCCAGTAATTCAGCCGGATGCCACCGCTTGTTTGGGTGCCTGGGCCTGTCATGCAGACGCGCGCTTCATGCGCCACAGGATATATCCTCGCATGCATTTTTCCTGCGGACTGATAAGCGACCATGCTGGCTGCAAAGATGGCAACAAGCAAGCCAACACGAAGGCGCAGACTGGAGATGTAGCGGATGGCCATCATCAGGCTGACCGCCAGCAACGTAATCAAGGCGATTCGTAACTGATGAAAAGCAGGATGTTGAGAACACAATTAAAGCATGGTACGAGCAGGGGGTTTCCCAGGCCGGCTCAGTTCGGATCACAAGGCGACCTTCCGGTGTCACCAAGCTGGAGAAAAAACTAGGCTATGACAAGCCACTGGTGAAGGCTTTGCGCCGTCGCTTGTTCCTTAAAGGGGTGCCCATCGACCAGACGCATGGGAATGTTCTTGCCCAGATTCAGGTGGTAGCCCAAAAAATGAGTGACCCACTTCCGGACCAGACCGTGTGAGTGTCCGTATCACCGGCCCGAAGGAGCGGCCAGGGCGATGGAATTCTGGAGCACCCTGGTCAACCACACGAAGCGGCGACCACTCTGCAGCCTCAAGCCATGTAAATGGCAATAAAGGCCAGCAAAAACATCAATACGCCGCCTGCCGCAGGCAGCACCAGTGGCATCAGCGGCACAATGGCTTCCACGGCGTCCTGTTCCTGGGCGTGGGTAGGGCTGTTGTGAGCGGCGTTGGTAGAGCGGTCGGCGGGGCTTGACATGATGGTTCCTGAAAACTGATGTGGGACTTGGGGTGATTTTACCTTCTTGGCCCGGGGACGGCAAACCAAGCGTTGGTCGCTGCCAATCTGCGCTTATGGGGCCCGCGCCGGCCTGCCCCTCCGGTTGTTTTCCGGTATTTCTTTTAGTCATGGAGTCAGGCATGCCAGGTTTTTTAATCAAATGGAGTGGGCTTTGTACTGTGGTGCTGGTGCTCGGCGTGTTGCCGGGTTGCGCCAGCACGGGCTCGGCCAGCCCTGCTGCGCGGCCGGTGCTGTATCCAAATGTCACCCTGGACCGCGTCGGTGAAGCGCAGGGCCGCGCTGAAGCCGATGCCTGCATGGCCAGGGCGGCGTCAGCCGGTTTGACGCCGGCCGAAAACACCAACGCCGTCGCACGTGGTGCCGGTGTAGGCGCGGCCACGGGTGGGGTGGCTGCTGCCGTGGGTGCGCTGATCACCGGCCGGGGCAGCGAAGGGGTGGTTCGCGCCGGCGTAGGAGGTGCGGCCGTCGGCGGTTCGGCCGGAGCGGTCCAGGGGGCGTTTCGCAATGACCGGCCCAGCAATACCTATCGCACGTTTGTGCAGCGTTGCCTGGGCGAGAAGGGTTTTGATGTGATCGGCTGGAACTGAGTTCCCTGTCACCGCCCGCTGGTTTGGAACCGGCACCTGAAATCAAAGCAGCGCGTAGGTGGTGGTAGCCCGGCAGACACTTTTGCCGTCGGCTGCGCCGCGAATATCGATCTCCCCAAAGGCCAGGGACTTGCCGGCGCGGATCACGCGCGCTTCGACCAGCGCATCCTGCATCGACAGGGGTTTGAGAAAGCTGCTGTTCATCTGCACCGTGGTGCAGGGCTTGAATTCGCCAAAATGGTTGATCAGCGCGAGTACCGTGGCGGTGTCCGCGGCTGCCATCATGGCCTGGCCGCACAACATGCCGCCGACCCGCGAAAGTTGTGCATTCTGCGGCAAGCGCACAGTCACGCTTTGCAAGTCGAAGGTTTCGACCCGCAGGCCGAGCGCCTGCACCCAGGGTGCGAAATACTCCCGCAGGGCGACCTGCAGGGTGTCAATGTTCATGCCGGTGTTCATCACTGTTGCTCCATGGCTTCGAAACCGGCCGCCTTCAGGACAGCCAGTACCTGCGCAATATGCTCGCGCCCGCGCGTCTGGATAACGAGCTCAATATCCACGTTCTGCGCAGCCAGCATGGTAAATGCGCGCTGGTGGTGTACCTCGTCAATGTTGGCGCCGGCCTCGGCCACCGTGGCGGTAATTCTGGCCAATGAACCCGGCACGTCGCGCGCGCTCACGCGGATGCGCGCCAGACGGCCCGCGCGCACCATGCCGCGCTCGATGATGGCCGCCAGCAGCAGCGGGTCGATGTTGCCGCCACATAACACCAGACCGACTTTTTTTCCTTTGAAACGCTCAGGGTATTTCAGCAGCGCAGCCAGGCCGGCGGCGCCCGCACCCTCGACCAGGGTTTTCTCGATTTCGAGCAACATGACCATGGCCTGCTCGATGTCGCCTTCCTCAACCAGCACCAGGTCATCCACCAGGCGCGCAATGATGGCTTGGGGAATCACGCCGGGCGTGCCGACGGCAATGCCCTCGGCGATCGTGCTGCTGCCTTGCGGATGGTGCGTACCCTTGATCGCATTGACCATGGCCGGAAAGCGCGAGGTCTGCACCCCGATGATTTCGATGCCGGGTTTGATGACCTTGGCCGCCGTCGCCATGCCCGCGATCAAGCCCCCTCCGCCTATAGCCACGATCAGCGTGTCCAGGTCCGGCACCGCGTGCAGCATCTCCAGGCCGACCGTGCCCTGGCCGGCAACAATGGCTTCATCGTCATAAGGATGGATGAACACCAGGCCTTCGCGTTCGGCCAGGTCCAGGGCGTGGCTGCGCGACTCATCCAGCGTGTCCCCATGCAGCACCACCTCTGCACCAAAGCCGCGTGTGCGCTCGATCTTGACGCCGGGGGTAAATCGCGGCATCACGATGACGGCGCGCAAGCCCAGGCGTTGCGCGTGATAGGCCACGCCCTGCGCGTGATTGCCCGCACTCATGGCGACCACACCGCGCCGGCCCTCGTCGGCTGAGAGCTGCACGAGCTTGTTGCAGGCGCCGCGTTCCTTGAACGAGGCGGTGTATTGCAGGTTCTCGAATTTCAGGAAAACGTCCGCCCCGGTAATTTGCGACAGGGTTTTGGATGCCACGCAGGGCGTGTCGAGCAGCTGGCCTTGCAGGCGAAGCGCTGCAGCCTCAATATCGGTTAAAGCAAGCATTGGGAAAGGCCTCCGGGAGAAGTGCCGATTGTGGCGCGGTTTTGTGGCGCAATTCACACGAGGGTATTCAACCAGGGCCTTTTCACGCTATTTATGCCAGATGCGTTGCGAGTCAAAAAGGTCATGCGCAAGGCGCGAAATGCGAGCC
>CAZIYA010000003.1:0-75415 GCA_964543355.1 uncultured Polaromonas sp. | reverse complement strand
GCCAAGGGACTGGAGTGGCTGCACGTGGTGCTGGCCGGCTGCGTCGAAGGGCTGCTGCCCTTCAAGCTCGAAGATGACGACGGCACAGATGCGGCCAGGACCGAGAACATTGCGCAGCGCCTGGAGGAAGAGCGCCGCCTGATGTATGTGGGCATCACGCGGGCCCAGCGCACGCTGGCAGTCAACTGGCTGCGCCGGCGCAAGAAAGGCCGTGAAACCGTGGCCGGCATTCCCAGCCGCTTTATTGCCGAGATGGGGCTGGACAAGACCACTGTGAAGGAAGACCCGCGCGAGAAAATCAGGGCGCTGCGGGCCGAGTTTGCAAAACGCGCCGCCGACACGGCGCAGGCCAACAGCGACGCCGAGACCGCCAGGAACGCCGCCTGATGGCGCCAACCGTACATGCCATGACACCTTTCAAAGCATTCACATTTACTCTGTTTTTGATAGCTGCCTGCGCAGCACCCATGAGGGCTGGAGCCCAAAATAATGAAAAAAATCCGGTAACCGCAGCGGAAGGCTGCGTGCCGGCCGCGCAGCTCAAGCCGGTGCAAATCCACGGTCTGTGGCGGGTCAGATTCGCGTCTGCGCCGGCGGGGCTGCCCGCCGATGCCACAATGCACCTCGAACGGCACGCGGAGTTCAGCGACAGCGTGGCGGGTTATGTGACCCGCGACCTGCGGCTGGCAGCCGGCGCGCCGCCCGGAACCGGTCATGCCGCCAGGGCACAGCTGGCCGGCGACCTCGAGAACGGTTTTTTGACGCTGGACGAATCCTCCAACGGCATCAACATCACAGCCACCTGGAACGGTGAAATGGCAGAAGGATCATGCGGAAAAAAAGTGACAGGCACCTGGAAAGACACGAGCGCCGGTGCGCCAGCCAACGCGCCGGAGATCCCGTTCACGCTGGAAAAAATCCCCGGCTGGTAAACATGGCTGCATCCCTGAAGAGAATTTTCGCATTCCAGCTGGCATGGGCGGCGCTCCTGGCGGCCGGTGTGGTGCAGGCACAAACCGGCAGCACCGCGACGCCTCCGCCCGAGCGCAACCGCTTCGGCTGGCAGGCCTGCCAGGCGATGGGCGCCGATCCCGCAGCCCAGCTGGCCTGCTTCAAGAGCTGGGCAGAATCGCAGTTGCCTGCCGGCGCAGCGCCGCCGGACACGGCGACAGCCCCGGCCAACCCGCAAACCGGCCAGCCGGCCACGCCCATCCTGCTGTTGCCTGCACTGGCTACCGAAGCGGCCGATGGCAAGAAAATCGGTTGCCGGAACACCAATTACTCCGAGCTGTCGCGTTTCTGGGAGCTGCAGCGCGGCACGGACTGCGACACCTTCGGCCTGCGCGGCTACCGGCCCATCAGCCTGATGTGGTCGGGCTCGGACAGTGTCAACAACCAGCCGTCCTCGCCGGCGGCCGGCCACACGGCGACCACGCCGTTCAACTACCGGCGCAACGAGACCAAACTCCAGATATCAGTGCGCACAAAAATCGCCAAAGGCCTGCTGGCCTCGGGCAGCGGTGATGATGCCGGCAGCGATTCGCTGTGGCTGGGCTACACGCAGCAAAGTTACTGGCAGCTCTTCAACGGCGCGGTGTCGCGCCCCTTCCGCACCACCGACCACGAACCCGAGCTGATCTACATCTACCCGCACCAGATCGACCTGCCGGGCGGCTGGAAGTACCGCCTGAGCGGCCTGGCCCTGAACCACCAGTCGAATGGGCAGAGCCTGCCGCTCTCGCGCAGCTGGAACCGCGTCTACCTGATGGGCGCCGCTGAAAAAGAACTGGGCGCCGACAGCCGGCTCGAACTCCAGGGGCGCGTCTGGCAGCGCCTGAATGAGTCCTCGGGCAACGACGACAACCCCGACATCGCCGATTACATTGGCCGGGCCGAACTGACCGGCTTCTGGCAGATAAACCGCATTCACAGCCTGGGCCTGACCCTGCGCCACTCCCTGCGCTCCGAGGCGCGCGGCTCGGCCCGGCTGGAATGGATGAAGACCTCCACCTCGATTGCCGACAGCGCCAGCCTGCGTTACCACGTCCAGCTGTTCAGCGGCTACGGCGACAGCCTGATCGACTACAACCGCCGCCGCAACGTGCTCAGCGTGGGCCTGAGCCTGGTCGGCTGGTAACCGGCTGACAGGCGCTCGGGGCGCCGCCCTGCAAGCCGGCCAGGGCACCTGACCCATACTGGAGCGCGTGCGGCCAATCCTGGTTTCACCCGCCCGGAGTGCCTCCATGAACTTGCGCCAGCGCTGTAAAACCCGATGAATGAAGGCCTGGATTTCACGCTGGGTTTCGTCGTGGTCGGCGTGCTGCTGATCGTCATGACGATGAGCAGCTGCTTCATTTCCCGCCTGCCGCTGAGTGCGGCCATGCTGTACCTCGCGGTGGGCGTGGGCATAGGCCCGGCGGGGCTGGGCCTGCTGGTGCTGGACCCGATCAGCGACGCCGGCCTGCTCGAACGCCTGACCGAAATTGCCGTACTGATCTCGCTGTTTAGCGCGGGACTGAAGCTGGAATTGCCGCTGAACGACAGGCGCTGGCGCATTCCGGTGCAACTGGCCTCGGTCTCCATGGTGTTGACGGTGGGCGCAGTGACGGCGCTGGGCGTCTGGGGAATGGGCCTGCCGCTGGGAGCCGCCGTGCTGTTGGGCGCGATTCTGGCGCCGACAGACCCGGTACTGGCCTCCGACGTGCAGGTGTCCGACCCGGCTGACCGGGACCGCCTGCGCTTCGGGCTGACCGGCGAAGGTGGCCTGAACGACGGCACCGCGTTTCCTTTTGTGATGCTGGGCCTGGGCCTGCTCTCGCTGCACGATCTTGGCGCCGGCGGCTGGCGCTGGTGGGCTGTCGACGTGTTGTGGGCGGTTACGGGCGGTGTGGCCATCGGCTACCTGCTGGGCACGCTGACCGGCCGGGCCATCCTCTACCTGCGGACCCATCACCGCGAGGCACTGGGGACGGACGAGTTCATGGCGCTGGGGCTGATTGCCCTGGCGTATGGGTTGGCCGTCTTGTGCCATACCTACGGCTTCCTGGCGGTCTTTGCCGCAGGGCTGGCGCTGCGCCGGATCGGCGACCTGCCCGCGCCTGCCCACACGACGGCGGACGACAGGGCCGCAGCCGCCGAAGCCCCAGCGCACATGATGAACGCGGTGGAACGCTTCAACGCCCAGCTCGAACGGTTCGCGGAAGTGGGCGTGGTCCTGGTGGTGGGATCGCTGCTCTGGGTGGTCGCTTTCCGCACGGAAGTGTTGTGGTTCATCCCGGCCCTGTTTCTGGTCATCCGGCCGCTGGCGGTCTATCTCGGCCTGTACGGTACCCGGGTCGAGCGGCCCCAACGCCGGCTGATCGCCTGGTTCGGCATTCGTGGCATCGGGTCCGTCTATTACCTGATGTACGCCATCACGCACGAACTCGAGCCGGCGCTGGCCGGCCGGCTACTGTCGATCACGCTGGCGGTGGTGGTGGCGTCGGTGCTGGCACACGGCGTGTCGGTCACGCCGCTGATGAAGCGTTACGAGCAGCGCAAGTCGGGCAAGCGCTAGTCGGTTGAGCCTGCGGACCCGCCGACCTGAGCCGACACTGCGGCGCACAGGCATGCCGTAATCGCTACATTTTTAATAGCTGCTTGCGCCCGCCAGCAAAGGGCTGATAGCCTGTTTTATATCGAAACCGGGTCCCACCGGAAGCAGGTCCCGGGATGTATTGACTTCACTCGATACGCTGCGGCAGCGCTGCCCTGCTCGCTGCCGAAAATTCCGGCAGGGCCACACCCATCCTCTGCGCCGCAGCGAGAGCTGCTGGCTTCACAGGGCGGGGCGGCAAGGGAGGGGCTGCCCGCGCCGGCAGAGGTGCAGCAGGACGAGGCGGCAGGGGCGGCGGCACCACGCGCCCGCCCGAGCGCAGCAAGGTGGGTGGCGGCGGGTTGTCGCTGCCAAAACCCACAATGCGCGAGCGGTCCACCTGCGGCAACGACGTCTTCGAGCTATCCGTGGTGACCATGTCGATCATGCCGTCCGTCACATGCTGCTTGAGGTTGCTGGCTTTTTCACTGGCGCTCATTTTTTCCCAGGCAGCCAGCTTGATGCCCTTGTGGTTTTCCATGCCCGCAATTTCAAACCGGGAGCTCCGGACAAACTGACCGGCCTTGGCGATCACGGGTTTGACAGCGGCGACCAGGCGGTCTGCATCCACCACGAAGTTGGGCGTGCCGAAGTCAGCGACAGCCATGTTGATAAGCGTGCTGTGATCCTGCACGGCCACGTAGTAGCAGCCCAGCAGCGGGCAGCTGCGGAACAGGCTCAGGTCCAGCGTGCCCTGGGCGAGCAGCCGGTTGGCCATCTGGACCTCTTCACAATCCCGCACAAACTCGACGATGTGCTGGATCGCCTTGGCAATGGTTTCGGCGAGTCCGATCGCCGGGCCGCTGGCCGCGCCCAGGTCCAGCGCGCTGCACAGGGTCTTGGCAGTAAAGGCAGCGCCTGCAATCGCTGTCGTTGCGATGGTGGAGTTGATCTCCCGGTCAATCAGCACCTCGAGCGCCTGAAACGCAGCCAGCGGGTCACCCGCCGCAATCGCGTAGGTGCCGACTTCATGCATTTGCGCGGCCTTCCACTTGCCGTACACAATCTTGCCCACACCCACCGCCGTATCGCTCGCCGAGGCAATGATGCCCAGCGCCGGAGCCATGCTCTTGGCAAAGTCCGCAACGCTTCCCAGGCCCAGCTCACGCATGATCATGGCGGGGTCCAGGGCGCCGCAAACCGCCTTGACCATCTCGTCGAATTTTTGCGTGATGGCCGTTCCGGCCACGGCGTTGACCCCCTGCGCAGTCCGGGTGCCGGACTGGGTCACGTTGATGTCGCGGATATTGGCGGCTGCACCCTGGGTTTTGGAGAGCAGGGTCTTGATTTCGCTGGCGTGTTTTTTCTTGTTGAAACTTTTCAGGCTCAGCTCTTTGCCGGCGAACATCTCCTTCAGGGCATGCTGCTGAAGCGTCACCATTTCGCGCATCGCCAGCAGATCGGCCTCGGTGAGCCGCCGCTGGTCCACGTTGTTGACTGCCCGGTGCAGGTTGGTCAGGGCGCCCTTCTTGTTGCGCACGCTTTGGGTCCAGTCCTTGCCGCGGCGGCTGTGGTTAAACCGGTAGTCGTCCAGTGCCTGCTTGATCCTCAGCCGCGACTCCTCCGACTTGTCGCTGTCGTAGATGAATATCGCAAGGTCAACCGCCTTGAGTTTTTCGCTGCGCGCGTCTGACCACGAGTAGGTGTCCCGCATCCATGTTTCATGCCAAGGAATTGTTGCCATATGTCCGGTTTCCCCTTCTGGCCGCCCCGGTTCAAACCATCCCGCCACGGGATGATTCACCGAACGACTGAAATTTATCCAGGCAGAGCGCGGCGCGGCCCGGCCAAGGACGTTTTATAAAAATCGCCGCCCAACTTGCCAGCACAGATTCGCTGCGCCCGATTCACCCTATTCGCGCGACTCCTTGATGCCGAGCAGCGAAAAATACCGTGCAATATCACCCTCTTCGCGCACCACTTCCTGCATCAGGTCGGCCAGCGACATCCGCCCCCATGAGACGGCACGCTTGACCAGGTACGGGGTCGGACTGTGCGGTTCGGTTTTTTCCAGAAAAGCTGCGACCGCCTCCAGCATGCGGTAAGCATCCTCGCGGCTTGAAATGGAGCCGGAACGCAGCAGCGCTTCGTGCGCAGCGGGAACGGCGTCGGTGTTCGGAGTTGCAGCAGCCATGATGTCGTCCTGGTTGATGGGGGGAGGTGTTCCTTCGTCCTGAGCCGGCGGCGCTGCCGTTTGCGGCCGCGGGTCGCGCCCGTCGATCAGGCTGTCCACGGCACGCCCAAGGCGCCGCAACATGTCGCCGACACGCGCCACGCTGGGCGAATTGGCGCTCATTCTTTCGTCGAGCAGTCCTGTCAGGGCGTCCCATTTCCCGGTCGCAGACTGAACCTGGTCCCTGATGGTTATCAGGGACAGCAGGTTGCTCCCGCTGGCGGCGGCGCCCAGCTCGTCGCGCGTCAGGACATTGGCGCCTGATGTTTTTTTCGCATCGCCCTTTTGATGATCGGTAATCAGGGCCTGGTCCCAATCAGCCAGGCTGACCGCTGAAGGCATGCGGTCAGGCAGCTGGAGCAGAGAGATATGCAGCTTCAGGACCAGCGGCATGTTTTCATTGATCCAGACAAACGGTGCCGCACGGGCGTCGTCGTCACCGTCCTCGATCAGCGGATGGGCCGTGTCCCAGAAACGTTCGACCAGCCCCGTCAGCAGGTCCACCGAAGCATTGAAACCTTCGAGCTGGTGCTGGCGTATCCAGGACTCGCAGAGCCAGGCGGCCACCTGGAAGTCCTTGGAGCGGCTGCCCAGCAGCTCGGTGCACCTGGCCGAGACCGCCTTCCAGTCGGCCTTTTTGAGGGGCCGCTCCCACTCGCCCATGGGCAGGCTGGCATCGTCTTCCTCGCGGGCCTGCCGGATGCCGAGGTAAAGCGGGTCATACCGCATGGACGGCCCGGCCGGGTCTGCCCCGGGAACAGGTGCGAGCAGGGCTTCGATGTCTGGCAGGAAACCTGCGGGTGGGTTCATGGTCATGTTTCTCACTGCCCGCCAAATTCAGGTGCCCGGGTCGGGAACACGCCCGGCCAGAACACCGGGGTGCGCTTGCCGACCGGAGACAGGGCCAGCCGCAGGTAGACCCTGGCGCGAACCTCCTGCGGGGTCGCCTTGGGGTTCTCTGGCGTGAAGCTGAGCGGGAACTCCATGCGCAGCAGCTGCGTGCGGCCGTCGGCCCGGCCCGCCGCGTCGGGTTCGCGCTGGCGCTGGATCATGCGCACCAGGGACCAGGCATCCGTGAACCGGTAAGAAACCGTCTTGCCATCGGCAGACATATGCGGCTGCTGGGGATCATTGACGGCGTTCACCGGGGAGTCTTTGGCCAGCCGCAGGGTCAGGGTGATCGGCGTACCCGGCTCCCAGCGCAGCGGACGCGGTGCGTCACGCAGCTTGAGTGTTTGCGAGCCGACCTCCAGGGTCCAGTCGATCACCTTGTTGCCTTCAATTTCGGCCGACTGGTTGGTCCTGAACTCCACCGCCATGTCATAACCTGCAATCGCGCCTTCTTCCACCGGATACAGCGGGGCCATGAAGGCCCTGACACGGTCGAACTGGTCGGCAAAGCGCCGGGCTGGCTGTCCCGGGGAACTGCGGCTTGAGGCAGATGTTTCCTTCAGGGTGCGGGACAAGCGCTCGGAGGTTTTGAGGATCTGGCCAACGTCATCAAAATCCGCTTCCGGCGCCTCCTTGGCGCCAAGCGCTGCAAAGGGCTGGCGGCCCGCCAGCAGGCGGTTGAAATTGCCCGAGAAAGCCGCCCACTGTTCCTGCTGCTCGCCGACACGCAACTCATTGCAGCGCTTGAGCAGGGCACTGTAGACCTGCAGGTGTTTTTCGGCGAAATAATCGGTCGGGCGCCCGCCCGGCGCCTTGCCTGCCAGTTTTTCCGAGCAGTTCGCCCTGTCGATGTCGGTTCCGGTGGTGACAAGGAACTGCTCATAAACGACCAGGCTGCTGTTCGGGTTTTTCAGGCGGTAACGTTCCAGTTCGCGGTTGATGGCCTGCCAGCGCCGCGCCAGCTGCGACTCGGCCGCCGCACTGTCGAGCGAGGCCAGATAAATTTCAGATTGCCGGCCCAGTGTTTCCGCGCGACTGAACTGCAGTGCCAGGGTCTGCAGCAGGCTGGGGCCATCCGGCACACCGAAGGCCTGCAACAGCGGACCGCGATCACCCAGCCAATAGCTGAAGTCCCGCCCCCGGATGGCATACAGGTCGGACTGGGTCAAACTGTCGTCGACCTGCCGCAGGCGCGCAACTGCATCCTGCGAAATCAGGCTACGCAAGTTGTCCGCCTTGCCTTTGGCGCCAAGTTCCGTGAGCAGTCCCTGGACCTTGACCAGGCGGCTTCGCGAAGCGTCGAACGCCATGGCATCGGCCACCGCACCGGGATCGGTCCTGCCGCTGATCGACAGGGCTTCAACCGCGTGGTCACCGACCAGGCGTGCAAACTGGAAGTTGACAAAGGCCGCAACGCTGGGGCGGGTTGCAGGCGGGAACTTGACCAGGCCTTCGCCCAAGAAGCGCTTGTGCGCTTCACTGAGCGCCAGGGCCTGGTCCAGCCTGGTGCTGTCCCATACCAGAATGCTCTGCGCCACGATCTCGGGAATCTCGCGGTCGCTGGGCGGCGTCATGAAAGGCTGCGCCAGCAGCCCTGTGAGCGCATCGCGCAGGGCGAGCCTGTCGGTGGACAGCGCAAAACGCGCGTCCTTTTCCTGCCAGACAACACCGGCCTGCCCTTCGACCCCGAGGAGTGCTTCAAACTCGGTCCTGAATTTCTGGAATTCGGTGACAGCATGCTGGCGCACCTGGTCCGAAGCTTCCGGCCCGAGCAGGCGCCTGGACTGGGTGATACGCATCAGTGCAGCGTCATAGGCCGAACCCAGGTTCAGGCCGGACAGCCTCATCCAGCCGCCTTTGCCGGTGGCCAGCAAACTCTCCTGCTCCTTGATCGCCCTCAGGATCTCCTTGTAGCCACCCACGGTCTGGGTGTAGCCGCCAATACGCGCATCGGTGGCAAACAGCCGCGCACCCTGCGCCGCGAGCTGCCGCTCGGAGACCAGCAGGTCGTTGTTCACGAACAGGCGCCTGTCCAGGGCGTTCATTCCCCTGTCCAGCGAACAGCGTACTGCCTGCTGGATGTGCATCACGCTGATGGCCGCCGGTGAGATGCTCCCGGGAATATCGCTGCCCCTGAAGAAGCGGATGCTCTGCGACATGTTGCCCGGCAGTTCGGCGCCCAGGGTGTACTTGACCAGCAACCTGAGGTCGTTGGCCTCGTTCTGGTTGGGTTTTTGCAGGCGAACCATGGCCACAATCGCCTGGTCAAGCCGCTCGACGGCTGTCAGGTATTGCAACATGGCCGAGAACTCCGGCAAGTCCTCGACCGCCAGGCTGAACTTGTGCGGCGTGCCTGCAATCGCGGCAAATCCCGCGGGCGCGGCGCACTCGCCGCCGATGATGAGTTCCGAGGTGCTGGCATCCTGGGATACCCCGGTCATGTCAGCTGCCCGCGCATACAGTTCGCGCCGCAGGGTGTTGATGGCAATCTCGCCGAACTCGCGCTCTATGCGCGCGGCCACGCGCTCATCCAGGTTGTCAAAAACCTCCCACGAGCCGGGCATGAAAAACGTCCAGGCCTTGTCGGTTCCGAGCTTCTCGATGGCAGCCAGCAGGGAAAGGGTTTTCGTCCGGTACCAGTCCGAGGCGATAGGTTCACCGCGCTCGCTGGCGCGGGCGCGGTAGTTGGCGTCGGTCTCGATCTGCGACAGGGCCCTGGCCAGTTCGGGGTTGCGTTTGCTCAGTTGCACCGTGGCCACCAGCAGGCCCACACTCCAGCCCCCCAACACTACCAGCGCAGCCCAGCGTGCGGCGCGGCTCAGCACCGGCCGCGTCAACTGCTGGCGGGACGGCCTGGCCACGCCGTACTCCATGAAGATCTTTTTCTCGAAAAGATCCCGCAGGAAAGCCGGTTCGCGCATCAGCTGCGACACCAGGTCGGCCTGCTCTTCCTTCGTTTCACCGTTCAGCGCCGCCGCGACATCAAGGGCGCCGGCCTTCTGCGCCGATTCGCTGCTGTCGCCGGTCAGGTAAATGCCGCGAAAGAAAAACGGCTCATGGTAGGCACTGGGCCGCATGAGTTCGTCCACATAAACCTGCAGTTGCGCCCGAACCGCATCGATCCGGGACGGAAGCAGAAAGAATTTGCCTGTTTCTGCACTGACCGAATCGAGCGCAAAGAGTTCGGCCGAGGTGTCGGAGACCGTTTTCACGACACTGTCGAGTGCCTCGCCAACCCAGCCGTCCTGATAGGTGGTGGACAAATCGTAAGGCGATGACCAGCCGAGAATGCCGGCGCGCATGGGCTCGGGCAGCGCCCTGGCGAAAGGGGAGAAACCTTCGATCTGGTCGCACCCGGAGACTACGACGTAAACGGCAAACCGCATGGCAAAGCGGTTTTGCGCCAGCCAGAGCCGGCGGTGCGCGAGGCGGGCCAGCTTGCCGAGTTCCAGCAGGGCATCCGGGTTGTTGTCCAGCAGCAAGGCAGCCGGCACAGTGATGACCACGGAGTCAAAGGGCCGCTGGGGCCGGTATTTGCGGCACAGGCCGAGGAACTCGTCCCACGGTTTTTCCGTGGCATCTTCATCGTCGGGCGAACCCAGATAGGCGCCCTGCATGTCAATGACAATGCCCTTGTCAAAGAAGTGCCAGGCGATGCCCTGGGTTGTGGCCGCGGAAGCGGCCTCGGAGCTGAGCGCACTGGCCACGCCCGACTGTTCAATGGGCAGTTGCCGGTTATCCAGGCCTTCATTGAGTACCAGCACCCAGGGAATGCTGTAGCGCTCGCTCCGGGAAGCAATATTGCCCTCGATCAGTTCAACCGCCTGCCTGAAGGAGTTGCGAAGCGAGTCAAACCGGAGCTTGACGATCTTGGGATCACTGCCGGGCTTGGCAGCCGAGCGGCGCAGGGCAAAATACAGCACCAGGCCCAGAACAACCAGCACCAGGACAATCAGGACGCCCAGGGACGCCAAAAACAGGTTGTCTTTCAGCATCGCCGGCCTCCCGGACGCATTGGAGAAAGCGATTTCATTGGCTGCCCCCCGTTCCTGTCGTGCTGCCGGTCTGCAGGACCTGCCGCACCGGCCAGGACTGCCACAGCCAGAGCATTTCAGAGATGGCCAGCAATCCGACAACCCCGAGGAGGAAAACCACCGTCCAGCGGCTCAATGTCTGCATCTTCTTCGGCGCAATATGCGACAACGTACTGGCATAAGCGCGGTCTGACAGGACGCGGTCCCGGCCGGAGAGATCGGGCCTGCGCTGGTAGACAAACTGGAACAGCTCCTCCCGGTAGCCTGCAAAGCGATCCGTGTCGGCTGCTCCGCGGTATTTGCCCTGGAAGCCCAGCGCCAGCGCCGAGAGGTAAAGGCTGGCGATCGGGCGCAAGGACGGCTCGCGGCTGGACAGCAGTTCTTCTATGCGTTCGAAAATCCGCTCGCCGGCAATACTGGTTCTGAAGAGGGAAGCCTCCAGCAAATGGGTGGTCCAGCAGTCACGGCCTATCCAGGCCGTGTTGAGCAGGATTTCATCGGCCAGCGCGGCCTTGAGGTAACGCGCATCGGCAATGCTCTCGAGCTCAAACCGGTTGCCCTCACGCTTGGACTCTAGTGTTTGCAGCTCGATGAGGTTTTCCAGGTGTTTGCTGACATGCTGGGCGGCCAGGTCCGGGTCGGTTTCGCGCATCTCGATCGCGCGGGTCTGGGCCTTCGAAACTTCGTCGAAAAAAGAGCGAAACTGCGCGATCAGGTGGTTGTCGTCCTGTTTGTCTCGGGTTTGGCGTGCCATTGTTCGCTGCTTTCTGTTGGAGCGTCAGCCCTTGACGAAGAGAACCATTTCCTGCGGGCGCTGCGCAGACGCGCTTTCCGTGGAATTGCTGATGATCAGGGGCTCATTGGCCAGCGTCAGGGCGGCGCTGGCCTGAATGGAAAACAGGGTGTACCCCGAGCTGGCCCGCACACCGAGCTCCTGGGCTACTTCAATGTGCGACCGCATGGCACCGAGCACGCGTCTCTCCCTGAGCGACGCATAAGCCGACTGGGACCCGACAATGGCGCCGTTCATCCAGGCGATCAGGTCTTTTTCGGGCTGGCCGCGCAAGCCCACCACCAGCTGCTTGTCGACCCACTCAGGCAACAGCTTGATTTCAAACGCCCCGTGGCGGTATTCGAACTTGTGCTCCCGGTACTCCTGGCTGATTTCCATCAGGGAGTCCTGCAAGGCCTCGAGCACCGGGTTGAGCACCGCCAGCGGATCGGCGTGATCGTATGCGGGCGGTACGGGCGGCAAGGCGCCGGGTTTGAGCATGCTCAGGGGCCCGAGCAGGGCGCACAGCGCCAGGTACAGGGGATAGGGGTGCAAATTCGGTGTGCGCAGGACGGCTTCGATTTGCGGCAGGCCGGTCATCAGGTTGCGCAGCCGCTCCCTTTGCTCCAGATAGGCCAGCCTGTCCTCGGTTTTGGAGGACGGCACAGCTGTCTGCTTCGCCACAAAAGCCGCCTTGCCGCGCAATTGGCCGACGAAGGCAGACACCCGCTCCCACAAGGCGCCGTCTTTCGGCATCTCGATCAGCGCGGGCAGGGTCTCGCCCATCTTGATGAGTTCGTTGTCCTTGAACACTGTGCCCAGGCGCAGCCAGGTATAAAGCCCCGAGGGCACATCCCCCGCGACCAGCGAGAGGTTGGGCAGCAGCCGCGGGAGGTCCGCAGGCAAAGCCTCCGACACCTCGTCTTCCACCTGGCCCATGGCAACCGAACGGAATCGCGAGGGCGAGCCCTTGTCGCGCATGCTTTTGGTCAGCGGCAGGACCAGGTAGAAGTCCAGGGGGGCGTTACCCAGCGCTTCGGCAAACGGGGCCAGTTTGAGCTCGAGCGTGCCATGCTGGACGTTGTCTGCCGAAAAGCTGACCGAGGTGCCGTCCGGCATGATGGCTTCCAGCTGCTGGACCCTGACAATGCCGGCCGGCAACAGCCCCATGTCGATTTTCAGGCTGCGCACACCCCATGAAAAAGGGGCGGCCAGCAGCGTGTGCCAGGCCACCAGGGAGTCGAGCCGGGCCGATGCCTGCTGGAAATGCTGAGGCGACAACAGCATGCCTTCATGCCACTGGATACGCTCTTCAACCGGGAAGGACTTAACCATGGAGAGCCCCTCCATGTGTCGCGAGCCCTTCCGGGATACGGAGCGTCTTGGCTTTTTTCTTCATAGGGCCTCCTCGGCTTATTCGGTCTTCAGGGCTGACACGGAGAATGAACGCGCACCCAGCTGCACCAGTATTTCCCCCTGCATCTGGTCGACCCGTACGCGGTGCTCCCCGGGCGTCAGGTAGTCCGCAAAAAGCAGGACGCCAACGACGCGAGACGCCCCGAAGGCGTCGGCGGGAAGTTTAAGGGTCTGCCCGGGCGCGATCTCCATGCTGCGGTAGCTCAACCCCTCGGGAAAGGTCTTGGCCAGATCGGCGCGGGATGAGAACCATTTGGACGCCGGCAATGTCGACACCATGCCCAGCGTTGCGTCGTCCCGAAGCAGCACCACATCCAGCGCAACCGGGGTGTTCAGGTTGGCACCCTCGCCCGCGATGACAGTCATGCCGTTCCAGTCCAGGCGGCTTCCTTTCGCCGTGAAGAACCCGGCAACACTGCTGATGGTGCCGCAGGCCGACAAGCTCCCCAAAACAAGACTGATCAGGCAAATTTTTAGAAATTTCATTATTTTCTTAAACAGGGCTGTTCCCGGCGACGGCCATGGGCCCCGTTGCATACGGCTGGGGCAGGCCCACGCCGGTCTTTCGCATCCCGACGCCGATACCCGCAATCGTAATCAATAACGCCGCCAGCAGGACACAAGCCAGCGCCATTGCAACACTTGCCCGGGAAAAAACAAAGCGGACAGGCTCCAGCGTCCGCAGGTTCGCCGACGCGGCGGTTTCAATACGCTCCGAAGGCAGTCCGCGGGAAACCAGCGCGATCAGCACACAGGCAAAAAGCAGCGTGAGCAGATTGCGCGGGCCTTCACAGACAAGATCGATCGCCAGAAAAAGTGCCAGCGCCGCTTCTATGGGCAGATTCAACAGGGACAGCACCACCCCGGCGAACCCCACTGCCGCCAGGCTATTGTTGCCAGCCGATGCAAACGCCGCCAGCGAAGCACCGACGCAGATCAGCAGGAACTCCTGCGATGTGATGGGGCGCCCATAGATATTGGCCACGAACACTGCCAGCAGCGAGAAATAGAGTGCCGCACCGGAACGCATGAACACCGACGCAACCGGAATCACCAGCTCGACAATGCCCCGGCTGAACCCCAATCGGGAACTCATGGCCTCTATCGTGTCGGGAATGCTTGCCGTGGTGCTGGCTGAAGTCAGGCTGATGAGGACAGGCGCCTTCAGCGCCGACATCACACTGGCCGGAGAAAGCCCTGACTTCTTCCAGATCAGCAGGAAGGCCGCTCCGGAGAGGAAAAAAGCGAACAGGTAGAAGGAACCCAGAAAACTGCCCATCGCATGAAGCGTTCGGGCATCGGTCCTGGCGACAAAATAAGCGGCCATGCCAAAAGCCAGCACGGGAATAAAGACGTTGACGCGGGAAATGATCAACTCAAGGGTGCGGTAAATCGCTTCGAAAATACCCATCAGGGCATTGGTTTGCGGCCTGAGCAGTGCCGCAAAAGCCAGCCCGAACAGGATGGCACACAGCAGGATAGACAGTGATTGGCCTTCGGCGAGCACCCGGAAAAAATTGTCCGGCACCGCAGCCATCCACAAATCGGGCGCTGCTGTCACGTCGGAAGCTCCAGCACCATACAGGGAAATTTCGGCGTTTGCGGCATCTCCGCCGGCGTTTTGCACCAGGGCGCCGAGGTATTCACGGTTGGCAGAGCTCAGATCCTGACCGGTACCGGCAAGCATACCGAACATCGCCCCCAGCACTGCACACAACACCACCAGGCCGATCGCCAGACCCACAATCATCAATGTGCGTTTTCCAGGCTGCGGCAGGGCCAATGTCTGGCGCAGGCCGAAAAAAGTGGCCACAACCAGCAACGGAAGCGCAGCCATATTGACCAGGGCCAGGTAGATCTGTCCCAGAATGAAGGCCTCGCCACCGACGCCAGGCGCAAACCAGCCCAGCAGTGCGCCCCCCATTACGCAAAGCAGGAGCGCCAGCGGACTGTTCGACAGGCGCTTCAGGAATCCCATCCCGGCCTGTTCCAGCCTCGTGCGAGGGCAAAAGCAACACTGGCTCGCGCCAGCTCCAGTGAGCTGTCGATCAGTCCCAGACCCAATACATCTGCGTACCTGGAGGCAATGGGAATTTCGGTGCAGCCCATGATGATGGTGGTGGCACCTTGCCGCGCGGCCTCCCGGCAGGCTTCGGTCAGATGTTGCCCGCCGGCATCCAGGTTGCCGGCCTTGATTTCGCGTATGCAACTGTCCACATTCTTCTGGCCGGCCTCGGGATCCGGGAGCATGAAGTCAACGCCGCGCGACCGAAGTTCCCGCTGGTAGAAGCCTGAGGCCAAAGCGCCCCTCGTGGCAAAAATGGCCACCCGCGAGACACCCGTGGGAGGAATCGCCTCGACACAGGCCTTGGCAATATGCAGCAACGGCACCTTGCTGCTCGAACTCATTTCATCAAACCAGTGGTGCGACGAATTGCAGGGAATGGCAATGACGCCAACGGCAGCCTGATTAAGCATCTCGATGCCGGCCAGCAACTGCGGCAGGGGATCCCGCCCATGCCCCAGAATGGCGCTGGAACGGTCATGGGTATGCGGCAAGCTCGCCACGATGACCGGCAGATGGTCCTGGTCGCGCGCAGCAGGGGTGAGCTTGACCAGCTTGTCGAGAAAGTCGACCGTTGCTGATGGCCCCATTCCTCCAAATACGCCGATTCGGGACATCCTGGCCTCCTATATCTTCAGGGGCCGGGGGCAGATCAGGGAAACCGCCGCGTTGTTGCCAATCACCAGCACCAGGGTCCTGAGCATGTCGCAAATCGGATCCACCGCCAGAAACAGGATGAAAGCCGCCTCAAACGGAAGGCCGAGGTAGCTGCATGTCAGGCCGACCAGCGAGACCGTGAGCAAACCGGTCATGCCCGCTGATGCAAAGCCGGCAAGGATCGATGCCGACAGGATGACGGTCAGCTCTGTCGGACCAATCGGTTTTCCATACAGCTGGGCAATGAACACGGTGGCGGCCACGTAATAGATCACCGGCCCGATACGCAGCAGCGACACACTCAGGGGCACCATCAGCTCGACCCTTGAACGCGCAAAACCCAGGCGGTCCGCCAGACTTTCGATCATGATGGGCATGCATGTCGCGCTGCTGCGGGTCGCCAGCGCAAGCGCAAAGGGGCCTCGCATGGCATTGAGGGTCTGGCCCAGCGTCGAATTGGAACGCTTCCAGATAATGATTGTTGCAATGACCAGGGCCAGCACGGAAGCAACAAAAAACGCCAGGACAAACTGGGCCATGGCCTGCAGGGGGCCGATGCCGGTTTTGGCCATCTGCGCAGCGCTCATGCAGAAAAGAATGATGGGCAGCGGGTAGTTCAACCAGCGCATCAGGGTCTGACAGGAGTGGTAAATGGTTTCCAGGGACTGGGTCAACCCGTCGGAAACCCGCGACGGAACCTGGCCCACCGCAAAACCGAAAAGCAGCGCAAAAACAAGCGCCTTGAGCGTGTCGCCGCTGGCCAGCGCGGCAAAAATATTCGACGGCACAAGGCTGACCAGCACCTCGGTGAAACTCACCGACTTGACCGGCGCATCGACACCGCCCAGGCTCATGACCGTGTCGCTGGAATTGAGATCGTTGCCGACGATCTTGCCGAAAGTTTGCATGGTTTCGCTTGACAGGTTGGAGCCCGGCTTCATCACCAGCAGCGTTGTCGCCCCCAGCAGCGCTACAACAATCGAAAAAACGACGAACACCACCGCCACGCGAGCCATCAGCCCGCCGGCCCCGCCCTCCCGGAACAGGCGCTGCAAACTGAAGATCACGGCCGACACCATGAAGGGCAAGGCAATCATCTTGAGGAGATCGACATACACATCGCCCACAAAACCGAGCTTCAGCCCGACAGCAGGCATGTACATGCCCAGCGCGAACCCGGCCGACAGGCTGGCCACCACCACCCAGGGGTTGAGCGCAAATGCATAGAGTTTTTTGAGATTGATCATCACACGCCTTAGTTAATCGATTACCGGTCCAGGGCCTTCAGCACCTTGTCAATCGTCAGCTTTTCGGTGCTCTCGGCCAAAAACTGGTTCACAAAGGCCAGGAGCGTCGGATCCTGAATGCCCACGGCAATGCCAAGGGTGTCTTCCAGGTCCTTGAAAGTGACCGTGCGCAATGTCAGGGAGGCCGTCGGGTCGCTCTTCAGAATCCGCTTGATCTCAAACTCATCACGATAGGCGGCCATGATCTGGCCTTTTTCAAGCGCCTTGAGGACAGCGTCCCAGGTCGGAAATTCGCGAAGCTCCGAAAGCGGGAAATTTTTGCTGGCGTAGTCCGAGAAGGACGATTTCGCAATGACCCCGATGGAACCCTTGAACTCGCGAACCACAACGGGCAAGGGCCGGTCCCGAGCCAGTTCGGCAAACTTCACCCGGTTCAGGATGAACGCGTGGTTCAGGCGGATATAGGGCTCGGTGAAGCTGATCATCTGGGCCCGCGCCAAGGTCCGCGACAGCTTGCTGATGCCGAGGTCAGCCTCCTGGCGCGCGACCACATCAACCACCTCATTGAAGGTGCGGGCGCTGCGGTCAAACCTGACGTTGACCTTGAGCTCCTTCGCAATCGCTTTGGCCAGGTCTACCTCCAGACCGACCAGCTCCCCCTTCTTCACGTAAAAGAACGGCGGCGTGTCCACGCCAAGCATCGCAACAATGAGTTCTCCCCGATTGACGATGCGGGCAATGCTGGGCGCCAGCAGTCGGCCATCGGCCACCTTGACCAGGCTCGGAGCGGGCAGCGGAGAGGGTACCGGCGCCACCTCCGTCACCGGAGCGGCAGGGGCCGCGCTGACAGCAAGGGGCGCCGCGAAGGCCGCACCGGCACACCCCCAGAACCCGAGAACAAACAAGCCGGCTTTCCACCACGACGTTGACTGGCTGTGCAAGGGCTGTCCGGGCTGAGTTTTTGACATCATCAAATCCTGATTCATGGTTTGGCAACGGGGGGCGAAGGCGCTTCCCCGACGGGCGCTGACGAAGGCGGGGTTGCGGTTAGCGCAGCTGCGGGCGCAATTCCTTCTGCGGGTGAAGAAATCTTCTTGCCGATTTCCACCCCGAGCAGGAACAGGAGCACACAAAGCAGCAGCAGGCAAAGCCCGGCAATGGTCATCATCCGGGTCGTCAGCGACAAAGTGTATTGCATTTGTTACCTATCTTCACGTTTAAGGGACCATCACGGTGAACTGCCCCGGGACAAGAATCTGGATGACGCCGCCCCACTGGCACATCAGCTTGGAAGAGTTCTGCAAGGCAGGCATCCCGCCCAGCATCACCGTCGCTGAGCCGGGCATCCAGGGTGCCGCGGTCATGGGAATGCAGGGCATGGGCGTCAACACGCCGAGAGCGGCGGCCGTCGCGGCGGCCACCATCGGATTGGAGGGGCAATTGCACATGCCAAAGGGCAGCACATTGACAAACGGAACATGGTCCATGATGTTCGCGGCCGGCCCGCCCGTGAGCACACGGTTCGCGGGAAGCACGGTGAGTACGCTGGGAGCCACGCCAAAACTGCACTGAAGGGTTGCGCCTACGGCGACCTGAATGCCCATGTTCAGCCCTTCACCAGTTTTTCGAGACGTTTCATGAGGCTGGTTTTGGCGTCGTCACGCAGTTCAACCCCTTTGCTGTCGAAACGCCTGGGCTTGCCGACAGGTTTGCCTGCGCGGTACAACAACACCTCCATCACCTGCCCGTCCGGCCAATACCGTGTCAGCGGCCCTTCCAGCAGGTTGTTTCTGTAACCGGCTTTCTGCACCACCGCACCGTCGCGGTCGTAGTCCAGCGTTTCCCCTTCCAGCAGGCCCTTGCGGTACTGCGAACGGCGGACCACTTCACCCTCGTTCAGGAACAGGGCTTCGCCCTCCACCTCGCCTCTGAAAAAATTCTGCTTCATGGCGATCTCTCCGGCTTCCGAATAGGAGACCGACTCGCCATGAAGACTCCCATTCGAAAACCGCTGCTCGGACAACAAGCGCCCTTTCACGAAGACGCGGGTCACGCCATGTTGCAAACCGCGGCTGTAATTCGCCTCCTGCACCGGATTGGCCTGCTCATCAAAAAGCCTGAGAACACCATGGAGCACGCCGGCATCGTATTGGGCGCTGGCAAGCAGTTTCCCGTCGGGACCAAAAGAGCGCATTTCGCCTTGGAGCACGCCATCCAGCAAACCGGCACGGTTGGTCAGCCCGCCGGTGTCGTTGAACTGCTCGCGCTCGACAAAGCCGCGCTGCATCTCGCCAGCGGGCGTTTCCGCGGGCACCGCAGTGGTGGAGGTTTTTTGCGTCGCCATCTCAGTTGATCTTCACCAGGCCACCCTTGAGGGTCAGCATCCCGCCACCGTCCACCGTCTGCATGGCTGACGCCTTGTTGGTCACCATCGCACCTTCGTTGTCCAGCGTGGTCCCGGCCTTGTTCTTCAACCCGGTACCCGCCTGGTTCGTCAGGTCCAGCCCGGCCTTGTTGGTCAGGGAGGTGCCGGCCTCGTTGGTCAGCGCTGTGCCTGCCTTGCTGGTGAGGGAGGTGCCGGCCTCGGCACCGAAAGTGGTCCCGGACTTGATCGTGATGGAGCCCGTCACATCAATCACCAGGTTGCCCGTGACCTTCAGTTCGTAGTTCCCGGTGACGGCCTGGCTGAAATCAGCCTTGTTGGTATGAGTCTCATTGCCGGTGACCGTGAGCTCCCGCGTGCCCTTGACCTTGTGGACTTCCTTGCCGGTCTGGACATCGACAGTGCGATCCCCCTTTTCCAGCGTGTGCGTCTCGGAACCCTTGACCAGCTTGGTACTCAGGTCGTTTTCTATTTCGACCTTCATGTCTTTTTGCGCATGAAAATAGAACTCTTCCGAATCCTTTTTGTCTTCCATTCGCATCTCATTGCCGGCGGTGCCTTGCTTGGAGGCGCGGGACTTGATGGTGCTCTGGGTTTGCATGCCCGGCAGCGTCACTGGCGTGGTGTTCTCTGCGTTGTAGACGCAGCCGGTAACAATAGGCCGGTCGGGGTCGCCATCAACATAACTGACCACCACCTCCTGTCCAATCCGCGGCAGGAACAGGCTTCCCCAGCCCAGCCCGGCCCAGGACTGGGAAACGCGCACCCAGCACGAACTGTTTTCGTCCTTGACGCCAATCCGGTCCCAATGAAACTGCACCTTGATCCGCCCGTGCGTGTCGGTCCATATCTCCTCGCCGCTGGGACCCACCACCAGCGCCGTCTGGCTGCCTGAAACCCGCGGCAACGGCGACAGTCGCGGCGGACGGAAGGGCACGGTGGCGGCAAACGCCTCAAAGCTGTTGCTGTACTGCTCGTTGCTGGCCATGTGGGTCACGGCCCGCAGCACCAGCGCCGTGTTCAATGCTGTTCTCGAGTGACCTGAGAGCGTGAACTTCCTCCCCGCAGAAAGCGGGTAGCAATAACTCGTGCCGCGACACACCGCGCCGTCGACCTGGCTGGCTTCGGCGCGGACCTTGGCGCGCTGCGTGCCATCGGCCAGCACTGCATGTTTGCCCGGGAACTCGAACTGCTTTCCCTTGCCCGTCGCCCCAGCGGATTCGGTCAGCAAGGCGGTGCTGGGCGTGAGGTAGTTGTAGTCGCTGTATTCGAACTTCTGCGCCACCAGTCGGCTCTCGTATTCCAGCTGATTGACGGTATCCATCATGCGGCGCCCGCCCGGGTCCGGGAAGTAGCGCAGGGCGGCCCCACCCACACCATCGATATGGGCTGCCGAACTGTCGCCCAGCACCATGGTGTGTCCACCATCGGTGAAGGTGAAGAAATAGAAGATGCCTTCCTCCTCCATCAACCGGGAGATGAACTCCAGTGCGGTCTCGTCGTACTGGACGCAGTATTCGCGGCTTCCATAGGTACCTGTCAGCTGCGCATCAAAAGTCACGCCAAACTCGCCCAGGATGGCCTTGATGATGTCGGCCGCCGTCTTGTTCTGGTAGATGGCCCTGTCCCTGCTGAGTGTCAGAAGCCAGAGGCTGGGAACCAGCTCCGCCGAATAGGACGAGAAAGAGCGGTCACCGCCTGCATGCATGAAACGCGACACGATGCCGTTGAAAAACCGGGCGGGTCCGTCCGGCAAGGCAAGCTTGACCGTGACCGAAGCGCCCACAATCAGGGCCGGATCCAGACCTGTGTCGGACGAACGCATCGCCAGCGAAAACCTGAAAGGCTGGGAGATGGCCTCCACGCCCTGGAAGGAGTCGAGCAACAACACGTCCGCACCGAACGGTGTGGTCACCGTCAACGCCGAGTTCGTCTGTTTGAAGCCAGTCCGCATGCGCCTCTATGCCTGTTTCGGCGGGCCGAAAGTAAAGGAAAAATCGTCACGTGCATCCACGCCCATGTGTACCTCGTCAAAGGCATCGGACATGGAAATCCGCTCCAGCACCTGGCGTGAAAGCTCAGGCAGAACGGCATGCGACAGGATGTGGTCGACGTTGCGCGCGCCGCTGTCGACTTCCGTACACCGGGCCGTGATGGTTTGCGCCACGGCATCGTCCCAGGTGAACTCGGCTTTGTGGTTGCGGGAGAAGCGCTGGGCCAGTTTTCCCAGTTTGAGACTCACAATGGACCGGATCTGCTCGTCGCCGAGCGGGTAATAGGGAACAATCGCCAGCCGCCCGAGAAAAGCCGGCGAAAACTGCTGCGTCAATACCGGCCGCAAGCGCTCGATCAGGACTTCCGGATCCGGCCGGCGCCCGCCTTCGCAGGCATCGGTGATGACATCCTGGGCAGCATTGGACGTCAGCAGGATCAGCGTGTTCTTGAAATCGATCTGGACGCCTTCGCCATCTTCCATGACACCTTTGTCGAAGACCTGGAAAAACAGCTCCAGCACATCGGGGTGCGCCTTTTCCATCTCGTCAAGCAGGACCACGCTGTAAGGCCGGCGCCGGACTGCCTCTGTGAGGACGCCGCCACGGCCATAACCGACATAGCCCGGCGGCGCTCCCTTGAGGCTGGACACGGTGTGCGCCTCCTGGAATTCGGACATGTTGACGGTCACCATGTTGCGGTCACCTCCATAAATCATGTCTGCCAGTGCAAATGCGGTCTCGGTCTTGCCGACGCCGCTGGGCCCCACCAGCAGAAAGACCCCGACCGGCTTGCCCGGATCATCCAGGTCGGCACGGGAAGTCCGGACACGTCGCGCAATCGCATCCAGCGCCTGGTCCTGCCCGACCACGCGCTCGGCCAGTTTTTCCTTGAGGTTGAGGACGGTATGCAACTCGTCGGCCAGCATCTTGCCGACTGGAATACCTGTCCAGCCGGAGATCACGGAAGCAACCACGCCGGAGTCGACACACACCGGAATCATGGGTTCGTCGCTCTGGATCGCATCCAGCCCTTTCTCGAGCCGGTTCAGTGAGGCGGACATGTCTTCGCTGTCTTCGCCTTCCAGCTGGCTGCCGTCTTCCTTCAATCCTTCGGCGATGCGCTTGCGCAGTGCCACAATTTCGGCGACTGCATTTTTTTCCTCTTCAAGCTTTTCCGTCAGGCGGCGCTGGCGTTGCCTGAGGCCTTCGAGTTCCAGCGACAGCGCGGCAATCGCGTGCACATGGTCGCGCCCGGTTGCAGATTCATGGCGGAAGATCCGCAGCTGGTTTTCCGCATTGGAAATTTCGCGCGCCACCGATTCGAGTTCCGGCGGCAGGCCGTTCTGCCCAATGGCCACGCGCGCGCACGCCGTATCCAGCACGCTGATGGCCTTGTCGGGAAGCTGGCGCCCCGAGATATAGCGGTGCGACAGCTTGACGGCGTCCCTGACTGCATCGTCGATGATCTCGACACCGTGGTGCTTTTCCAGCGTTTGGACCATGCCGCGCAGCATGTCAATGGCGACCTCCTCGGTAGGCTCATCAACCTTGACCACCTGGAAGCGTCGCGCCAGGGCCGGGTCGCGCTCGACATATTTTTTATATTCGGCCCAGGTGGTGGCCGCGATGGTGCGCAGCTCCCCACGCGCCAGCGCGGGCTTGAGAAGATTGGCGGCATCGCCCTGGCCTTCTGCCCCGCCGGCGCCAATCAGCTGGTGTGCTTCGTCGATGAACAGCACGATCGGTACCAGGGAGGCCTTGACTTCGGCGATAACGGATTTCAAGCGGTTCTCGAACTCGCCCTTGACGCCCGCCCCGGCCTGCAGCAAGGCCAGGTCCAGCGAGCGCACCGACACCTTTTGCAGGGCAGGAGGAACCTCGCCCTGCACGATGCGCTGCGCAAAGCCTTCCACCACCGCGGTTTTGCCGACGCCGGCCTCACCGGTCAGGATGGGATTGTTTTGCCGCCGACGTAACAAGACATCAATGATCTGGCGAATCTCGGCATCTCGCCCACGGATGGGGTCAATCAGGCCCTGCCTGGCCTGTTCCGTGATGTCGACGGTATATTGGTCCAGCGAAGGGTTGGATGACGCGCCACGGCGCATGGTGGGCATTTGCGGGGAAGAGGCTTCCGACACACCCGCTCCGGCTGCCGGGCCCTGCGCCTGCGTCATGGCGGCCGGTTTCGCCGAGCGCACGGCGCCACCGGCGTCTTCGGCCGAGTTGGTCAGCAAATCGGCCAGGTTCTTGCGCAGGCTCTCGCGCGGAATCTGCAGCAGGCCGGGCGCCGATTCCAGCAGAGCGCCGCGCAGGCTATCGACCTCCAGCAATGCCAGTATCAATGTTCCGGAGCGAACCTGCTGCTCACCGAGCAACATGGAACTGAGCAGCCACGCCTCCTGGAGCAGCGGCGCGAGATGCGGCGACAGGGCCGGCGTGCGGCCGTTCCCCCGCTTGAACCTGTCCATTGCGTCCTGCAGCTGGGCCAGGATGACGTCCATCTTGATGTCGTACTCCGGGAGTATCAGGCAGACATCCGGCGCTTCGGTCTCCAGCAGTTTGAACAGCAGGTGTTCGACATCCACGTTGTAATGGGTTTGCTGGACACACAACTCCGCGGCCTTTTCCAGCGCGCGTTTGCACTCGGGATTGAGCTTGCCCAGCAGGGTGCGAATGTCAATTTCCATCTTGAGTGCCGTTTCGTTCAGGCCATGCCGGGGACAGCATCGTCATGAAGTTTGAACCTCGCAGGCGCGAAGGTGCCGGTATAAGGCGTACTGCTTACCAGCCAGGAGGTCCACCCCAGCTGTAGCGGCTCTTTCTGCCCCAGAATGCTTGGCCTGAGTTCACGGCCATCGATGTGAAGAACCATTTCCACGCCAACGTCCTGCTGCAGATACCTGCCCACCATCCAGCCCAGCAGCCCGTATTCTTCGCCGCCCCTCAACAGGCGTCTCAAGCGCCGCAATGTCAGCCCGGAGAGTTCAAGCGTGATACCCGCACCCTGATCCCACACGCGCTTGCCCAGAACGGCTGATCGCCCCAGCCGGGCTGCACGGCCAGGCGCCCGGCCGGACAGCCTGGTGATATCGCGCGGCTCGAGATTGCGCCATCCACCGCAAAACTGCCGGCCTCTGGCCACCACGCCCAGGCGGTCCGACAGCATGGCCATCAACCCCGTCATCGAGCGGGGCGCACCGCCCAGCAACCCGGCGTGCCGGAGCCAGGACGATTCACCTTGCGGCGATCCCAGGCCCGCCTTCAGACCCAAAGCACTGAGAGCGTCGAGGCAGCCCGCCAGCGATGAAGCCTGCGGCGACTGCCAGTTCAGACCCATGTGGTGCTTCTTCCTGCTTCTGTATAAAAAGGCCAGAAAGCGGTGGTTGAAAATGTCCAGGAAGTCAGCGGTAGCGTGGTCACGCGCAGCCGTGCGCTCCAGCACCATTTCGGTGAACGGCAAAGGCAGCGGTCCCTGCGCACCCGCGAGCGACAGCACCGGCGTAGCCAGAATCCAGGCTTCCGCATCTTCTGCGCCCGCGCTGACCCTGCTCACATCGCTGGGTTGAAAACCCAGCGAAACCACCGATTTAAGGCGAACAGCTTCCATCTGGCCGTCGCCCTTGCCGACAGGCGCCAGTTGCGGCGAAGCGCGCTCCAGCAAGCTGATCGCCTGAAAGAGATTGAAGCCCTGCGGCCGGTCGCCCAGTCGTTCGACTAGAGCACCAGCTGGCGGCCGCTCATCGGTTCCCATTGTTTCCATACTTCATCGCCGCGGCGGACTCCCAATTGAACAAACGAGTTGACGGAGGTGTACATCGCAAAAAACCGCGCCAGCACAGCAGACATCAACAGCTGGGAACCACCCACAAAGGCCTCTTCGTCAAATTCCAGCAGAACTTCGGTACCGCGACAGTAGCCGCGCCAGGCGTCATGCCCGATCCTGCCGGTCACGCTGCGCGCCTGCAAGCCTTTGATACCGCGAATCTGTTCGTGGTCACGCGTGCTGTCGGAGGCAAACAGGGTCAGCATTTCACGCAGCTGGTCCTTGCCGGTAGAGCCATCGACCAGTGACTGGTGATTGAGCGTCAGCAATGAAACCAGCCGCCAGAGGGTTTCGCTTCCAAGCGGCGGGTTGCGCTGCGACGTCGGCTCGTACAGGCAGCGTACCGTGGCTGTTTTTGAAACGCCCTCGGCCACCATGCGCGCGCCGATAGGCACCTGCTCGGCCAGCCGCCGGTTGGTGCACAGCAGATTTGCAAAAACCACCGGATCGGCCGGTGTCTTCAAGGTATTGGCCTGATCGACAAATGACAGGAAAACGTCCGTTCCCGAAATGTCCTTGCGCAGACTGTGCTCGCGACGGGACGACCAGAAGCTGGTGGACGCATTCGAGCGGATATGCCCCAAAGCAGAGAAACTCGGCACGATGACGGGACGTTCTGCATTCGGATCCGATGCCGTCACCGACACTATCGAGTGCACTTCCGTTGTTGATTCACGCTGGCGGTCAGCCACCAGCAGGTACTCGTAATGCCGGTGATCGACCAGAATCGGCTCGCTGGTTTTCGGGAACAGGTTCACGACAGGTGTGCAGCCGAGCCGGAAGTTGTCGGCCGTGATATTGCCCAGGCCGCGCGCCGGCTGATCGAAGGTGATGGCAAGGTCAAACCGGGTGCACTTACCGGCATGGGCACGGATGTTGTGCAGGTCAAAAAAGTGGAATTTCCGGGGAAAGGCAAAGTACTCCTGCATCAACCCGTATGCAGGCTGCGCATTGGCCGGCAAGGGAAGCACATTTTCGCCCTCTGCGTAGCCAACCTCGCGCCAGGACGCATCGGGCAATATTCGGGGAACGCCGCCTTCCGGCGTGATGCTTGCTTCGACCACGTCGGCCACCAGGAATTCGTACAGGGGCATGGTGGTCATCCAGTCCCCCTGCAGATGAATGCGCAGGCTATCCATTTCCAGTTCCGCGAAATCGGTCTCGGCGCTGCATTCGAAAGCCATCCGGAGCGTGGAACCGCCCCCCTCCAGCACCGCCTTGACAACCTTCACCGGCCACAACACGGTGTTCCAGGCTGTTCGAAACCGGCACTGCTGCCCATTTGCGCTGGCATACAAGGCCGTGTGTTGCGGGATCCTGAAGCCCGCCGTGACCTTGCCCTGGCTGGGGTCCAGGCCAAATTCGGCCACCGTCATGGAGGGCACTGGCTGGATCAGCGAAGGGCACAAATTGTCGAGCAGGGCCGCGGCCACCTGCGGGAATTCCCGGTCCAGGTCCTGGTGAACCCTGGCCGCCAGGAAAGCGACGGACTCGATCAATCGTTCCGTATGCGGATCCAGCGACTCCGTGCCGTGGAGTGCCAGCATCGACGCCACCTTGGGATAACGCTTGGCGAAGTTCGAACCCTGGTCACGCAGGTAAACAAGCTCACGCTTGTAGTACTGCAGCAAATCGTTATGAAGGATCTCGGCCACGTTCAGGCCGCCTTTGTGCGGCTACCCTGCCGCTGATCAAGTTGAAGCTCAAAGTTCAGCTGACGCAATTTCAAGCCTATCGTCACAGTCCCACCAATCACCAACGTCGCCGCACCACCCCCGCTGGCCGCTGGAAAAGCCTTGACGGTGACATCCTTCAAGCGGGGTTCGTAGTGATTGACGGCTTGCTTGATGGTCGATTGCAACAGGTCAAGATCCGGATGGGATTTGGGGGAAAGCGCTGAAATATCCGGGATTCCGTAGTCAATGGTAGTTCCCGTGCTACCGGAAAATTCCGACGGCTTGAGAGGCGAGCGGGTATTCATGAGGCGCGACAATTCGTGCCCAATGGACACCTCCAGCTGCTCAGGTGTCAAGAGCTGATGCCGACTACCGTCCGATCCCTGCACAGACGACAGCCGATCGAAAAGAGGTACTGGCGAGCCTCGGACGAGTTCCGACATGATCGCGTGCGTTTCTTAACGAACCGGCTGACATCGGTGAAAGAACACAGGTCGTCAGGCAGCCGGCGCGAGGGCTTTGCCCTCTTTGAGGTCCCAACCAAACGGAGCCACACCCTTCTTGGTGGAGTCGGCGTTTTGCTGCGTCATTTGCGACGTGATCGTCGTGAAATTGATGCTGAAACTTTCCTGCGGCAGATCCCCACCGCCGGAGCCCGAGGTGCTGATGTTCGAAATCATCGCATCGCCAAGCACATACTGGATGGTAGACATCACTTTGGCGCCTTCGATGCGCGTCACGGAAACAGTGGCGGTGCCCAGTTTCAAATTTCCCGCGCAGGCCTGATAAAGCCCCGGGGAGGACGAGTCCATGGTCTTCGAAAAGGTCATTTCCGAAAATTGGGGACCATCGGAAGTCCTCTCGGTATTGCCCGGCCGCGAGGTCAGGAATTGACTCAGGCTGTGGCTGAATGAGTCCACGATGATTTGTTCTTTGTACGGATCTTCCGTGCAGTTGCCTTTGATGGAATCAATTTTGAGATAAATCATGAGTCACTCCGTAAATAACCAACCAAGAGATGGAGGCGGGTCCGAACCGGCCAGCCCCCTATTCAAATACGCTTGATGCTCCGCTGCATCAGGCGGCGGCAGCAGGCAGTTCCGCAACCAGGCGAATCGACGCCGTCAATTCTTCCATCTGGAAGTGCGGTTTCAGGAAACAGGTTGCCTGATACGCACCGGGCTTGCCGGCCACTTCGGTCACGTCAATGCGCGCGGCACCCAGCGGAAAACGGGCTTTCATTTCCTGAGGGGCAGACTCATTGAGCAGGACGTAGTCGGCAATCCAGTTGTTCAGGTAAGTTTCCACCTGTCCGCGCGACTGGAAGCTGCCGATCTTGTCGCGCATGATGACCTTGATGTAGTGCGCAAAACGCGAAGCTGCCAACACGTAGGGCAGACGGGCAGACAACTGCGCATTGGCGTTGGCCGCATCCTTGTTGTAGAGCTTGGGTTTGTTGACCGTCTGGCCGCCAAAGAAGGACGCGAAGTCCGACCCCTTGGAGTTCACGATTGCAATAAAGCCAAGGTCGTTGAGTTCCTTTTCACGGCGATCAGTGATCAGCACTTCCGTGGGGCACTTGAGGACCACGTCGCCTTCGTCGGTTTTGAATGCATGAGCAGTCATGCCGCTGACTTTGCCGCCGCCTTCCACGCCGCGGATGGCGGTTGACCAGCCGTATTTGGCATAGGCGTCGGTGATGCGCAAACCCAGCTGGTAAGCGGAGTTGGCCCACAGGTATTTCGAATGATCCTTGCCGTCAACGTCTTCCTCGAAGTTGAAGTTTTCAACCGGAATCGTCTTGGCGCCGTAGGGCAGGCGTGCTGCATAGCTGGGCAACACCAGCGACACATAACGCGAGTCCTCGGACTCGCGGAAGCTGCGCCAGGTAGCCAGTTCGGCGCTTTCGAAG
Organism: uncultured Polaromonas sp.; assembly: GCA_964543355.1. Classification (GTDB taxonomy): domain Bacteria; phylum Pseudomonadota; class Gammaproteobacteria; order Burkholderiales; family Burkholderiaceae_C; genus Polaromonas. The sequence continues at coordinate 46,735 of CAZIYA010000003.1, read as the reverse complement.
ATTTTGGACATGTCGCGCGGAACACCCAGCTCGGTGAACGACTTCATGTCAAACAAGGCAGGCGATGCGGCGGCAATGAACGGTGCGTGCGCCGCTGCGGCCACCTTGGACATGCGCTCGAGCAAGGCCATGTCCTGCGGGTGGCGGCCAAACGTGTAGTCGCCGATCAGCACGGAATAAGGATGGCCGCCGAAGGTGCCGTATTCTTCCTCGTAAATCTTCTTGAACAGGACGCTCATGTCATGGTCGACAGCAGACTCCAGGTCCTTGAGCAGCTCCTTCTTCGTGACATTAAGCAGCCGCAGCTTCAGCCGGGTGCTGGTTTCCGTACCGAACACCATGTCGTGCAAGCCTCTCCAGGACGCTTCCAGCGCCTGGAAGGACGGGTCATGCATGATTTCATTGAGCTGGTCGGTCAGGAGCTTGTCAATTTCAGCGACCCGCTCATTGATCATCGCCACGACACCCTTGTCAGGGCTGGCCTTCATGCCTTCGTCGAGGATTTGCGAAGCAAACTGACCAATCAGCTTCTTCGCATACGTTCCCTGCGATGGCTCAACAGCCATATTTCCTTCGACAATGATCCGGTCAAGGAGACCCAATTCACTGCCGGCTTCAGTGGAGGCACTTGCTGCGCCGCCTGCTTCTGATTTCTTAGTAGCCATATCAATCACCGTTCCAAAAAATAAGGGGTGTGCCGAAGCACAGACCGGGATGGTTGCTTACGCCGCCGGGGTTTCGGCGGCCGGAGCATCTGCGGGGGCTTCAGCGCCCGCATTGGCTTCGGTTTGCAGGGTTTTCAGCTCTTCAGTGCTCTGGACAATGTTCTCGAGCAGGCTGTCGAGTTCGTCGTTGCCGTCCAGTTTGGCCAACAGGTCACGCAGTTGCTGGCGTGCTTCGAGCAGCTTGGCCAGACGAGGGATCTGCTTGACAATGGCTTCAGGATGGAAGTCGTCGAACTCCTTGAAGTTCAGCTCGACCTTGATATTGCCTTCGCCCTTCATGGCATCAGGCACCGAGATGTCCAGCCGTGGGGAAATTTTCCCCATGATCTCGTTGAAGTTGTCGCGGTCAATCTCGACCAGCCGGCGGTCTTTCAGTTTGGGCAGCGGCGTTGCCGGCTGACCCGAAAGGTCGGCAAGCAGGCCCACCACCATGGGGAGCTCTTTCTTTTCGACCGCGTCCCCAATCTCCACATCGTATGTAATTTGAACGCGTGGCGGCCGGTTGCGGCCCACCCACTTTTGCAAGCTGTCAGACATAAATTCTCCTTGAAAAAGGTTGATAACAATGCAGCAAGGAGCCGCGACTCATGAAGCGACCAGTGAATCAATCACAACTCTTACATTTACAGGTTTTTACAATACAAAACCAGGCGAAGCAATAAGTAATTACAACCGCTGTCGCAGATTCTGCACATGGCCATGACCTGCTGATGACACTGAATTGCCACTGATAGGCTGCATATTTTCTGCATGAAATGTGCGCAAAGGTTACTTTTGTGTGTGGCTCGTGATTAAGTTACAAAAATAGGCCGAGGCTGGCGAAAAAAAGCGGGTTAAACCTTCTCGCGGCAGCCCCTGCAGCAGGGTGCAAGGCCACCCAGGCTGCGTGCCGGTCACTGCGTGCCTCCCCCAACATGGTGGCCTCAGACCGACCCAGACCGGTGCAAGGGCTACGATAGAAAAAGAACAGACGACACGCATCAACCGCGCCAGCAGGCGGCGCACCAACCTGAGAGAAGTGGCCCATGGACAAGCTAGACACCCTGCATTCGGAAATCTCCAGTCTTCGCATGGTTGTGGCCATCGACTCGGCCATGCTGCTGTCGGTGATGCGGCGCATGAACGCCGACCAGCTCGCCATGGCGTCCAAAGACTTTCTCGAAGTGTGCGAAGGCCTGAGCATCAAGACGCTGTTTTCCGAGATGGACGACCATTCCATCCAGTCGGCGCAAAAACGCCGCGACTGGTGGATTGGCCTGCTGGCGGAAATCGTTGCCAACGAGGCCGTGGCGCCGCCGCGTGCCGTGGGCGACACCCAGCCGGAGTAACCGGGGCATGCTGTCGACTGGATAAGCGCCCAGGATCCCCGGCATAATCCGCGACCAGCGAGACCGTGTCCAGGAAAGAACCCAGCATGAACCAGATCGAGGCAGAAGCTGCCTTCAAGCAGGCCATTGAACACCAGCAGCACGGTCGCCTGGCGGAGGCCCAGATCCTGTACGAGCAGATCCTGGCTGTACACCGCAATCACCATCACGCGCTTCACCTGCTGGGTGTCATCGTCAGCCAGAAGGGCAACCAGTTTTACGCCCGAAGGTTGATCGAGACCTCGTTGACGCTGGCTCCGGGTGATCCTGATGCGCTGGCCAACCTGGGGCAGGTGTTTTTCTATCTTGGCCTGTACGACATGGCACTGGAACGCTGCAACGAATCGATCTCGCTGCAGCCGGCCAATGCGCGCTGCCATCTCACGCGCGGCAAGGCCCTGAGATTCATGGCGCGCTACGAGGAAGCCACTACCAGCCTGGGCGAGGCGCTGCGGCTGCAGCCCGACCTCGCGGAAGCCTTTGTTCACCGCGGATTTTGCCTGCACAACCTCAACCGTCTTGAGGAAGCGCTGGACGACTACAGCCAGGCGTTGCAGCTGCGCCCCGACAATCCTGAAGTGCTGAACAACCGCGGCCACGCCCTGTTCGCCATGGAGCGTCATGAGGAAGCCGTCCAGAGCATTGAACGTGCGCTTCAGCTTGCGCCCGACTTCGCCGAGGCGCATTACCATCGCGGCCTCACGCAGCAGCATGAAAAGCAATATGAGCTGGCATTGGCGTGCTACAGCCGTGCGGTGCAACTCAAGCCTGACCATGAACAGGCGCTGGTGCGGCAGGCCTTCGTCATGCACAAACTCAAGAAGCCACCGCAGGAATGCATTTCCATTCTCGACCGGGCATTGCGGGTCAAACCCGATGCGGCGTCAACACTGGCCACACGGGCCGGCCTGCTGGCCGGCCTGAAGATTCTGGACCAGGCGCTGCAGGACTACGATCGCGCGATCGCGCTGGCCCCGGACGATGCAAAAAACCACTCGGACCGTGCCGAAACCCTGATCATGCTGAAGCGCCCGGAAGAAGCAGCCCGCAGTTTTCGCAAGGCCCTAGAACTGGGTGGGGACCGGGCCGAGCTGACCTACGCCCTGGCCTCACTGGGCGCGGACGTTGTCCCCGAAACCGCGCCGGCGCGCTATGTGGTCAACCTGTTCGACTGGTATGCGGAGCACTTCGACGACCACCTGCAGGGGCGCCTGAAGTACCAGACGCCGGCCCTGATTTGCGAGCAGATCTTCAAGCTGCATCCAGCCAGCGGGATGGACGTGCTGGACCTGGGTTGCGGCACCGGCCTGTGCGGACCTCTCCTCAAACCGCTGGCGCGTACCCTGACAGGGGTGGACCTGTCGCCCAACATGCTGGAGATGGCGCGCAAGCGCGGCATTTACGATCAGCTCGTGTGCAGCGACCTGACCACCTTCCTCGAACCGCAAACCACCCGTTTTGACCTGGTGGTCGCCACCGATGTGTTCATTTATGTCGGTGCGCTCGAGGCCGTCTTTGAGGCCACGCGGACTGCCGTGAGGCCGGGGAGCCTGTTTGCCTTCTCATTCGAGTCCAGCGAAACCGAGGATCTGGTCCTGCGCCCAACCCGTCGTTACGCACACTCGGTGGCGTATATCGAACGCCTGGCCGGCGATCATGGCTTTGAGATCCTCAGCCTGGAGCCCAGCGTGATCCGTGAAGAAGGCGGCAAGGACCAGAACGGTTACCTGGCGGTTCTGCGAGCTGCATAAAAATGCGGGTCGGTGACTTGGGGAAGCAGGGCAGGCAGTGAGTCCGCCCTTTTGCTCCTGTTTCAATAGCTGTTCACGCCCGCGTCTATTGGGCTTGAAGGCAATTTGACTCTGAAAATTCACCCTCCACCACCCGGCGAAGGGCCAGAATCGGCCGCCATGACCAGCAGGATCATGCGCCGGTTCAACCGGAAAACGGTCCTGCCATCCCGCTAGCTGGCCCGCGACGCTTGGGCTCTGGCACCGGCAGTCGCCAGATAGCAGGAATACAGCGACGTCGTGGCCGTGATGAACAGCCTGTTGCCTCTGGGGCCGCCGAACTCGAGATTGGCCACCGGCTCCGGAATGAGTATCTTGCCAAGCAGCTCGCCCTGCGGGCTAAAGCAATGAACGCCGTCCCCGGCGCTGGTCCACACATTGCCGAGAACGTCCACGCGCAGCCCGTCCGGGATACCGGTATCCACCGTCGCGAACACCTCGCCTCCCCGCAGCCTGCCCTCGATCACCTGGAACGAACGGATGTGGTGCGGCCCTTCGGGGTCGTGCGAAGCACCCGAGTCCGCGATGTACAGCCATCGGCCGTCTGGCGAAAAGGCCAGTCCGTTCGGTTGGACGAAGTCGGTCGCGGCCGCGTCCACGCGGCCGCTGGCGGGATCGACACGGAACACGTATCGGCCCCCGTACTCGGGTTGCGCCGCGTAACCCTCGTAGTCGGAAAGGATGCCGTAGGACGGATCGGAGAACCACACCGCCCCATCGGGTCCGACCACCAGGTCGTTGGGCGAATTGAGCCTCTTGCCCTGGAACAGGGATGCGAGCACCGTGCGGCGCCCGTCGTGCTCGGTGCGGCTGACGCAGCGCGTGCCATGCTCGCAGCTGACCAGGCGTCCCTCGCCGTCGCGCGTGTTGCCGTTGGTGAAATTGGACGGTTTGCGGAACTCCACCACGCACCCGGCGCCGGCGCCGTCGGGTACCCACCGCAGGATGCGGTTGTTGGGAATGTCGCTGAACAGCAGGAAATCGGTCGCGGGGAAATACACGGGCCCTTCGGCCCAGCGTGCACCGGTGTAGAGCTTCTCGACGAAGCCGTTGGAAGGCACCACGCCACGAAAGCGGGCGTCATGCAGGCGAAAGTCGCCTCGAATACCGTAGCTTTCACCCATGCTCACCTCAATTTGGCCGATCTCCCGTACAGGAGCAACATGGCCAGGATCAGCGCCCCGTAGATGATCTGGCGGCCCGCTTCGGGCATCTGCAGAACCGCCAGCATGCTTTGCAACAGCACGATGAACACCACGCCGGCGACCGTACCCAGGTAGCTGCCGCGGCCGCCCAGGATGCTGGTGCCGCCCAGCACAACGGCCGCGATCGCCGGCAGCAGATAGGGGTCACCCATGGCCTGGTAGGCGTTACCGGAATACCCGGCCAGCAGCACACCCGCAAGCGAGGCCAACATACCGCAAGCGACGAAACAGACGACCGTCATCTTGCCAGTTCGGACGCCGGAGAGATAGGCGGCGCGTTCGCTGTTGCCGATCACGTAGACATAACGTCCCGCCACCGTGCACGTCAGCAGCAGATGCACCAGCAGCGAGACCGCCGCCCAGGCCAACACCGCGTTGGGCATGCCCATGGTCCTGCCAACGGCCAGGTCGCGCATCAGCTGGGTGGCGGCGTGCTGGGGCGCATGGCCGCCCGTGTACAGCACCATCAGCCCCTGCAGCACGGCATTGGTGCCGAGCGTGAAGATCATCGACGGAATCCGCAGGAACGCGACGCCCAAACCGTTCACCAGCCCGACCAGGGCTCCGCAGAACAAACCGGCAGGAATGGCCCACCCCGCTCCGTAGGTCGCCCCCGCTGCGGCTGCCATCATGGCACCGGTGGTGATGGTCCATGGCACGGACAGGTCGATGTGGCCCAGCAGGATGACGGCCATCAGCCCCGCTGCGGCAAGCCCGAGAAAAGCCGCGATCTGCAGTTGCTGCAGCAGATAGGTGGGCATCAGGAAGTTGCTGTTCACGGCACTGCCGGCCAGAAGCAGCAACAGACAGCACAGCCCCACCACGGCGGGCGGATTCAGCAGCAAGCGCTGCACTGGACTCTTCGTAGCCCCGGACGAAGGCTGCGCGGCGACCAGTTCACTTCCGCTCATCAGAACAGGTCCAGGCGGTTTCTGACGCGCAGCACGCGCGCAGCACCCATGCACACGGCTGCCAGCAGGATCAGCCCCTCGAACAGGGGCTGCCAAAGTGCGGGCGCGTCGAACACGAACAGCAGGTCGCCGATCGTGCGCAGCACGAAGGCGCCGAGGATGGAGCCGACCATCCCGCCGGTGCCGCCATACAAGGATGTGCCCCCTATCACGACCGCCGCGATCGAGTTCAGGGTATACAACCCGGCCTGCGGGCCGCTGGCCTCACCCGACAGCGCGATCAGCGACAGCAGCAGCCCGGCGACGCCCGAAAGCAGCCCGGCGATTGTGTAGGCCAGGAACTTGGCGCCCTCGGACGGAACGCCGGAGAGGTAAGCGGCCTGCTCCGAGGAGCCAACGGCGTAACATGCGCGCCCCATCACCGTTCGCTTGAAAGGCATCCATCCCAGCACAACAAGCGCAGCCAGCAAAACCAGGGTGGTGGGAATCACCCCGAACAGCCGGCCGGTCAGGGCGTCCGACAGCCCCTCACTGACCTCGCCACCCGGCGCGGGACGCAGCAACAGGGCAAAGCCAAAATACACCGCACCGGTTGCAAGCGTGACGATGATGGGCTGCAGTCGCCCGAACACCACAATGGCGCCATTGAGCGCGCCCGCCGCCGCGCCGCAGGCGAGCACCAGCACGATACCCGATGCAACCTGCCAGGGCGCCCCGTTCACGACCGTGGAGGCGAGGCAACCGGTCAGCACCATCACCATGCCGACGGAGAGATCAAGTCCCCGGGTGATGACGGGCAAGGTCTGCGCCATCGCCACGATGGCCAGCAGCACCGCCTTGTTGGATGCGGTGGTGACGATGGCCACGGAGATCGAGCGCGGGTGCTGCATCAGGAACAGCACGAACATCACGGCGAACACCGCGAGCGCGGCGAGCGGGCCGCCGTTGCGCCGCAGTCTCATAGCCCATTCGCTGCGCCGGATCATGCAGTGGCGGCCTCCCTGCCGCCGAGCGAAACGTTGAGTGAAGATGCCACGATCGCGTGCTCGCTGATCTCGTCGCCAACCAGAGTGTGGGTGATCCGTCCCTCGTACATGATGAGCACCCGGTCGGCCAACCCAATCAGTTCCTCGTAGTCGGTGGAATACAGGAGCACGGCCACGCCCTGGGTGGCGAGCTGGCGCAGCAGCACGTACAGCTCCTGCTTGGTGGCCACGTCGATGCCGCGGGTCGGGTCATTGAGCAGCAGCACGCGCGGCCCGGTCATGAGCCATTTGGCAATCACCACCTTCTGCTGGTTTCCGCCCGACAAGGTCTGCACCGGGTCCAGGGTGGATCCGATCTTGATGCGCAACTGCTCCACCATACGCGTCACCGCGGAACGCTCCGCCGCTCCGCCGAGAACGCCGAGGCGCCCGAGCGCAGGCAGGTGGGCCAGACTCATGTTCTCCCGAATGCTCATGGGCAGGATCAGTCCCTCGGTCTTGCGGTCCTCCGGGATCAGCGCAATGCCCAGGTCCGGGGCTTTGCATACATGCGGCGCCAGGTCGCGGCGCAGTTGCCCGAACACCTGCACCTTGCCCTGGACACCCTTGAGCACGCCGAACAGGGCCAACAGCAGTTCCCGCTGGCCCTGGCCATCCAGGCCACCCAGCCCGACGATCTCGCCCGCCCTGATCTCCAGCGAGATGTCGTGCAGCTCGGGGACCCAGGTCAGGTCCTCCACGCTGATGGCGGGCAGAGCCCAGGGCGCGGGGCCGGTTTTCGGCGGATAGGACTTGGCGACGTCGCGGCCGATCATCAGCTGAACCACCTCCGCATCGGAGCGGGTGCCGCTGGCGAAGGTGTCTACGCGCCGGCCGTTGCGAAACACCGAGCAGGTATCCGCCAGCGCCCTGACTTCATGCATGCGATGTGAAATAAACAAACTGCCCACGCCGCGCGCCCGCAGCTGGAACAGAAGCCTGTAAAGCCGATCCACGTCCTCGCTGCTCAAGGCCGAGGTCGCCTCGTCCAGGATCAGCAGGCGCGGCTGGACGCTTAGCGCCTTGGCGATCTCGATCAGCTGACGGCGCGAAAGCGGCAGGTCCCGGACCCGCTCCCTGGGATGGATGTCGCCGCATCCCAGCATGGCCAGCAGCGCGAGGGCTTGCTCCTGCTGCGCCTTCGAATCGATCAGGCCGCGCCGGCGTGGCGGCCGCGACAGGAAGATGTTCTCCGCCACAGAGAGGTCCGGCACGAGGGACAGTTCCTGGAAAACACAGGCAATCCCATGGTCGCGGGCCACGTTCGGCGAAGCCAGGTGCACCTCGACGCCATCCATGAGGATACGGCCGGTGTCGGGCTGCACCACCCCGGCGATGGTCTTGATGAGGGTGGACTTGCCCGCCCCGTTTTCTCCCAGCACGGCGTGTATTTCGCCGGCATGGCAGGCGAGGTCCGCGCCGTCCAGCGCGCAAACACCTCCATAGCGCTTGGAGATTCCCTGGAGCTGCAGCAAGGTCTGGGGCACGGCGCGTTCCTTCAGGTGTTTCCTTCGCTCTGCTTCATGATGTCCGGCGCCGTGATGTTGATGTTGCACGGCGGGAATTCATTGGCCACATAGAACGTGTCCGGCAGGTCGGGATAGAAGTTCTTCCCGGGCGCCAGCTGTTGGTATTCCACGTAAGGGATGGGCACCGAGATGTACTGGGGCAGTTTCTGTCCCTGCAGTGCGGCAATGGCCGCCTTCAGCGCCACGGCCACCAGGCCGGGGGACTGCGCGGCCGAAGCGCCCTTGAGCCCGTCCTTGTGGTGCGCGTAGACCATCTTGCGGAAGCCATTCTCTCCCTCGGCGCCGACTGGCACGAAGGGATGTTTGGCCTCCATGAGCGCGCGGATCGTGCCGTTGGATCCGGCCTGGGTGTAGATGCCGTTGAACCGGCCGTGCACGGCGATGGCGTCTGCCGCCACCTTCTGGGAAGTGCCATCGTCCCAGTTGCCGACCACCTCGACGATCTGCACGCCCTTGTGCTTGTCCATGATCTCGCGGAAACCCAGGTGACGGTCGCGGTCCACCGAGTTGCCCGGCAGGCCGCGGATCTCCAGCACCTTGCCGCTGATGACCCCGTTCTTCTCCAGCCATCGTCCCATCAGGCGGCCCATCTCGAGCTGGTCTTCGTTGACCTGAATGACCTCGTCGGTGTCGAGCACGTTGTCGAACGGGACGAGCACAACACCCGCCTCCTTGGCGCGCTTGATCACCGGCTTGAACGAAGTGGGCGACACCGCGATGGTGAGGATGGCGTCGAAACCCGCGTTGATGAAGTTGTCAACGGCGCCCAGCTGCGCAGCGACGTCGGTGCCGGTGGATACGACCTTCAGCTCCTTGATGTGCGGCTTCATCTCCGGCGTCGCCGCATAGGCCTTCAGCGACTTGATCATCTGGATGCGCCAGCTGTTGCCGGCATAACCATTGGCCAGAGCGATGCGGTAAGGCCCCTTCTTGGCCGGGTACTGGATGGTCTTCGTGCTGGAGGAAAAAGGCTTGAAGCAGGCGGGCTCATGGGTCTGCGCCACCGCGGGTCCCCCGATACCAGCCAGTGCTGCGCCGGCGCTTGCGGCAAGAATGTCTCGTCTCGTGTGCATTGCTGTCTCCTGATCGTGTAGTGCCGGCCTGGCGGCACCAGCGCGATTTCGAAACCGCGCGGTTGATCGTAGTGAACGCCGACTCCCAGGCCAGTCGCTTCTGCGGCCATACGAATGTCAAAACCCGTATCGCTAGTATTTGCGGTTGGGAAACTCCTTGGCAGCCACTTCGGCCGGAAACACGCCCTCGATCGACTTGATCCAGCGCGGCAGCTTCTGCCCGGCGGCGGCTTTGGCTGCTGCTTCCATCAACTGAGGACCGAGCAATGGGTTGCACTCCACGCTGACGTTCATCTTGCCGGCGATCATCGCCTCGAAGGCACCCTTGACCGCATCCACGCCGATGACGAGGATATCCTTGGCTGGCTTCAGGCCCGCCTCCTCGATGGCCTGAATCGCGCCGATGGCCATGTCGTCGTTATGCGCGTACAGCACGTTGATCTTCTTGCCCTCGGCTTTCAGGAAGGCCTCCATGACCTCCTTGCCCTTGGCGCGGGTGAAGTCGGCGGTCTGCGAGCGGATGATCTTGTAGCGCGGGTTGGCTTTGAGCACTTCCTCAAAGCCCTTCTTCCGTTCGATGGCCGGATCGGACCCCACGGTGCCCTGCAGTTCGACGATGTTCACGTCGCCAGTGGTGCTTTTCGTGTGCGCGAGCAACCACTGCGCGGCGCGGCGGCCTTCCTCGACGAAGTCCGAACCCACGAAGGTGGTCCAGGTGGAGGCATCCTTCACCACCACATTGCGGCTTTCCAGAATAACGGGGATCTTGGCGGCCTTGGCCTCTCGCAGCACGGTGTCCCAGCCCGTTGTGACGAGCGGCGCGAGGATGATGACGTCCACCTTCTGGGCAATGAAGGAGCGGATCGCCTTGATCTGGTTTTCCTGCTTCTGCTGCGCGTCGGAGAACTTCAGCTCGTAGCCGGCTGCGTTCGCGGCGGCCTTGACGGATTCCGTATTCGCCGTGCGCCATTCGCTCTCGGCACCGGTCTGCGCGAAGCCGATCACCAGCTTCTTGCCTGCGGCTTGGGCATGGGCAAACGGGCTCCACGCCAGCACGAGGCTGGCGCCAGCCAGAACCGCCGCGAATTTGCGTCGTTGAAGGGGTTTCATGTCGGGTCTCCTGAAGTTGATTTCGTCGAAGCGAGCCAGCACTCCATTCGTCAGCTTCGCCCGGTGCGGCAACGGGCGAAGCAGCTTTCCTATCCGGGATACCAGACGATGCGGGGCTCATCCGAGGAGCGCTGGTAGGTCCACGCGGCCTCCACGAGCCGCGCCATGTCGTACCGCGGGCGCCAGCCCAGAAGGAATTTCGCCTTGGTGTTGTCCAGCCATGTCGAGTGGTAGGGAGTCCGCAGAGGAACCAGCGGCAGGCCACGCGTGCGCGCCAGGTAGTCTCCCAGTACTCCGTAGTCGATGGGCTCGTCCATGCAGACGTTCATCAGCTGGTGCCGGACTTGCGGCGCGTCGAGCGCCAGCAGAAGTGCCTCCACCATATCGTCCACGTGCACGAAGTTGCGCCTCACTGGCACGCCCTCCGGGTCCAGCATGACCGGAACGGCCGCAGATGCCACGTATCCGCGCGCTTTTGATTCCCCCACCAGCTCATGCCAGCGCGGTCCGCCGAAGACATCGTCGCCGAAGGACAGGGTGTAACGGAAGTCATCTTTCTCCATGATCCAGGGTGCACGCAGGCAGCAGCTGTTGAGTCCGTACTGGATCTGGTACTGCTGCAGCATCACTTCCTCCAGCACCTTGGACAGCGCATAGCACCCGGGGTAAGCACTGTGCGGTTGGCTCTCGACGACAGGCGCGCTGCGCGGATAGTAGAAGTGGCCCACTGCGGCGTCTCCTCCTACGAGCAGGAACTGGCGGAATGTCTTGCTTGCGCGGCATTCCTCGAGCAGCCAGAACATCCCCTTGACCGCCACGTCCATCACGTCGTCCGGCGTCTCCTTGCTGGTCGCAAGATGGAGAACATGCGTCGCGCCCTCCACCGCACGGCTAACATCGGCGCGATGCTGGATGGAGCCGTGCACGGATTCGATTCGGGGATGCGGCGGCAACTTCCGGTGGTGGCACAGCGCACGAACCCGGAACCTGTCGTAGCGCGCATCGCCTAGCAGACGGTCAATAAATGGTCGCCCGACCTTGCCGGTTGCACCCGTCACCAGGATGAGGGCGGAGGCGGATGAAAGACCCGGATCCAGGGTCATGTCCAGCCGCCGTCGACGACCAGGTCCTGCGCAGTGATCATGCTACTCTCGTCAGAGGCGAGAAAGAGCGCGGCGCGCGCAATGTGCCCGGGCACAAGTTCGCCTGGCAGGCACTGCGCCTTTGCCAGTTCGACTTTGGCTTGCGGCGTCACCCATAGCCGGATCTGCTTCTCGGTCATGACCCACCCCGGCACAATCGTGTTGACCCGAATGCGATAGGGGCCGAAGTCCCGCGCCAGACTTCTGGTGAGTCCTTGAACCGCGGACTTGCACGTTGTATACACAGGCATCCCACCTGTCTTGACCATCCAGCTCACCGAGCCGAGATTGATGATCGAGCCTTCGCCCAGGGCTTTCATGTCTTTGAAAACCTCCTGCGCGGCAAAAAAGTAGTGCTTTAGATTCACCGCAACGCCGCTGTCCCATGACTCGGGCGTTGTTTCTTCAATAAGATGGCGCTGGTCATTCGCTGCGTTGTTCACGAGCACCTGTATGGGGCCGATCCGCTGGCGAAGCGTACCAATCGCGTTTCGCAACCGAGGGGTATCCGTGACATCGCATTCCTCGAAATGGACGCCACGTATTCCCACATGCGCAAGCTTGGCTTGCAAAGCCAAGGCGCCCTCCGTGTCGATGTCAACAAACCCCACCTTGGCGCCCTGGGAGGCGAAATATTCCACGAAGGTCGCGCCGATTCCCGTTGCGCCGCCGGAAATGAGTACGCTCCTGCCGTTAAGGCTCGGATAGCGGGTTTGCTCGGTCATCAAGTTCCTCGTTGCTTGTCCGGAAGCTGTTGCAAGCAGGTAAAAGGCAGCGGCGTACGCTGGCGCTCGCATACCTATTCAGGCGACTGCCATGCGATGGGGACCCCGGAAGATGTCGGCATCGCGCACATCAAGACCGGGATGCTAGCCGGTGTGTCGCGGCTGTAGTTTGCGAAATTGCCGAGCGCGGGTTATGAAATTTCTTTCTGCATCGCAGCAATTGGCGGATGTACCAAGATCAGTCTTCCATGACCAAAAGCTCGTCCATGCGCAAGCTCGATCGGACAGTTGCCCCGCCGTCCGGCGCATCTCTGTGCCGTTCCATGCCAGCATGGCCTATGACCGCGACGGACTACGACGACCCCGCCCGTCGCGCAGGCGCTCATGCCCAGATCATCGCGGTCGGCGACTCCTGCGAGGATATTGACTGCAAATGAAGGGTTAAGGGCGTACGAGAATTGAAAAAGCCCTTGATTCCATTAAGAATCAAGGGCTTATGCGTCTGGTGGCCTGGGGCGGAATCGAAGAACCGCCTGCAACCCGCGTCACTACTCGCTCTCACCAATTCGTCCTACTTGCAGGGTACATCCTGGGGTACACCAAACAGGCCAGTAGAAAACCGGAAATTGCGGCTCCGCACCGCAGACATTTCCGCTTCCTAACTCGATTATCTCGCTTTCGCTCCAGCACGCCAAACGGCTACCGGCAGCACGTTTCAGTGCCCAATCAACAGCCCTTCTTGTAACGTTCATCTCTTTATGAGATGATTGCTTCATGACTGATTGGCTAATTCTTACCGCGACGCTGCCGACCACGCCGAGTGGTCTGCGGGTCCGGGTATGGCGCGCGCTTAAGACCACGGGTGCGGGAACGCTTCGGGAGGGGGTTTATGTCCTTCCAGCCACCGCACCCTCCGCCGTTGCTCTCCGGGAACTCGCTAAGACGATTGCCGATGCGGGTGCCGATGCCCATTTGCTCGAGTTGCGTGCGCGCGATGAGGCTCAGGAACAGGCGTTCCGAGCCCTGTTCGACCGCTCCGAGCACTATGCGGAGTTGCTGCAAACCGTGAAGGACGCCCGCAAGGGCATCCAGGCGGCCAGTGAAGCGGAACTCCACAAGACACTGCGCAGCCTTGAGCAGCAGTTGCAGCAGGTCCAGGCGAGCGATTTCTTCCCGGGCAAGGAGAGCGCACGGTGTGTCGACGCGGTCTCGGCTCTGCGACGTGAGATTGAACTGCATCTCTCACCGGACGAGCCGTCGCCTACAAAGGCCGTCGTCCCCTCGCTTTCCATTGAGGACTATCAGGGCCGTATCTGGGCCACCCGCAAGCGCCCGTGGGTAGACCGTCTGGCCACCGCCTGGCTGGTCAGTCGCTTCATCGACAAGTCCCCGAACTTCATCTGGCTGTCGGACCCGAAAAAATGCCCCAAGTCGGCTCTCGGCTACGACTTCGACGGGGCGACCTTCACGCACGTGGGTGAGCTGGTGACCTTCGAGGTCGTCGCCAAGAGCTTCGGTCTAGACAACGAGCCCGTCCTGGCGCGACTCGCCCAGTTCGTCCACTACATCGATGTCGGTGGCATTCCGCTCGACGAAGCGCCGGGCATCGAAATGATCGTCCGAGGCTTGCAGGCGCAGCACGGGGACGACGACCAGTTGCTAGAAGCGGCTTTCACCTTTTTTGACACCCTGCACGCTGCTTTGAAGGCCGCCAAATGACAACTCATACCCTCGACCAAGCAGCTCCTGAACCCATCACCCGTGGAGAAGCGTTCTCCTTCTGGCTGAAGCTTGGCTTCATCAGCTTCGGTGGGCCTGCCGGGCAGATAGCCATCATGCACGAGGAGCTCGTGGAGCGCCGGCGCTGGATTTCCGAGAACCGGTTCCTGCACGCCCTGAACTACTGCATGCTGCTGCCCGGCCCCGAGGCGCAACAGCTCGCGACCTACATTGGATGGTTGATGCACCGGACGTGGGGTGGTGTTGTCGCCGGCGGGCTGTTCGTTCTGCCGTCGCTGTTCATCCTGGTTGCCCTGTCCTGGGTCTACATGGCTTTCGGTCACGTCCCGGCCATCGCGGGCTTGTTCTACGGTATCAAGCCTGCCGTCACCGCGCTGGTGATACATGCCGCGTACCGGGTTGGCTCCCGCGCGCTGAAAAACGGCTGGCTATGGAGCGTCGCGGCCGCGGCATTCATCTCCATCTTCGCCTTCAACATCCCGTTCCCGCTGATCGTGCTCGCTGCTGGCATCATCGGCTACTTCGGCGGGAAGTACGCACCCGACAAGTTCAAGACCGGTGGCCACGGCAGTTCCGCCAAACAGTTCGGCCCGGCCCTCATCGATGACCACACGCCCACACCCTCCCATGCGCTCTTCACCTGGAAGCGTTTCAGGCAAGTGCTGGTCGTCTGCCTAAGTCTGTGGGTAGCCGTCATCGGTGCTCTCACGGCTGCATACGGGTGGGACGCGGTGCTCACGCAGATGGCGTGGTTCTTCACCAAAGCCGCGCTATTGACCTTTGGCGGCGCCTATGCGGTGCTCCCGTACGTTTACCAGGGTGCGGTGGACAACTACCAATGGCTCACGGGCTCCCAGATGATCGACGGGTTGGCACTTGGCGAGACCACGCCCGGCCCGCTCATCATGGTCGTCGCGTTCGTCGGCTTCGTGGGAGGCTGGACGAAGGCGATCTTCGGTCCGGAATCGCTCTTCCTCGCCGGTGCGGTCGCAGCGACCGTGGTTACGTTCTTCACATTTCTTCCCTCGTTCTTCTTCATTCTCCTGGGCGGACCGTTCATCGAGTCCACCCATGGCAACCTGAAGTTCACCGCGCCCCTTGTGGGCATCACGGCCGCCGTCGTCGGCGTCATCGTGAACCTTGCGGTGTTCTTTGCTTACCACGTGCTCTGGCCGCAAGGTCTCGCGGGCCGATTCGATTGGCCGTCCGCTGCCATCGGACTGGCAGCTGCCATAGCCCTTTTCCGCTTCAAAGCAGGCGTCATTCCCGTGGTGCTGGTCTCCGGCATCGTTGGACTGGTGCTGCGACTCACCAACCTGATCTGAGGTGCACCATGGACGCTCGAATTCAAAACCTTCCCTTCGACCCCGCCGGCCTGAACGGACTTTCGGAGAAGCTGCTGCGCAGCCATCACCAGAACAACTACAGCGGCGCCGTGAAGCGGCTCAACGCCATCCGCGGGCGGCTGCAGGAACTGCCTTTTCCGGCGGCTCCTGGCTTCGTTTTGAACGGGCTCAAGCGCGAGGAGCTGATCGCCACCAACTCCATGGTCCTGCACGAGCTGTACTTCGACAGCCTCGGCCCCCCAGGGCAGTCGATGACACCCGCGATGGCGCTGGCGCTACAGGGAAGCTTCGATAGTGTTGACCGTTGGCGTGAAGAATTCGTCGCCATGGGAAAAGCCTTGGCCGGTGGCTCGGGCTGGGTCCTGCTGGTGTTCCAGCCGCGCGAGGGGACTCTCGTGAACCAATGGGCCGCGGACCACACGCATGCCGCCGCGGGCGGCATTCCCATCCTTGCGCTCGACATGTACGAACACGCCTACCACCTTGATTTCGGGGCGGCAGCCGGCCAATACGTCGATGCGTTCATGGAGAACACCAACTGGGCTGGCGTTTACGCGCGGTATCAGGCTGCGGTGGATGCAAGCAGCGAGCCTCTGGCGGTCACGGCGGACGACCTTGCGGGCGCCCATGTGCTCGACGTCCGCCGGGCGGGGGTGTTCGAGCAAGCTGATGCCATCATCCCAGGCTCCGAGTGGCGGGACCCGGGCCAGGTGAATACCTGGTGCGCGCAGTTGCCCATGGACAAGCCTGTGGTGGTCTATTGCGTGTACGGGCACGAGGTCGGGCGTTCCACAGCCATGCGCTTGCGCGCGGCGGGAGTCGATGCCAAATTCCTGCGTGGCGGCATCGACGGCTGGAAATCCGCAGGCCGGGCGCTTGCGGCGAAGCAGAGCTGAGGGACCGGCCATGGACGTGATCGACTTTCACTGCCACTTCGCCGGACGAGGCATCCCTGTGGATGCGTCTCGGGGCAACCCGCCGGCGCAGAAGGAGTTCTGGGACGGCGTGAGCATGCGGCTGACGCAGGAAGAGGCACTGCTTGCCTCGCTGAGAACTGCGGGCGTCAGGAGCCGTGTGATCAACACATCGCTCGAGTTCGTCCTGACTCCGGGTGAAGAGGCCGGCCTCGACATCGTGCGCCGGATCAACGACTCCATCGCGGAGGTGACGCATCGCAACAGCGATGTCCTGCATGGGCTCGCCACCGTCGACGCATACCGCGGAGAGGAGTCGGCGCGCGAACTCACACGAGCGGTCAGGGAGTTGGGCTTGAAGGGGGTGATCATCGAAAGCGCCAAAGGCGATCTCCTGCCCGATGCTCCCGAGGCTAGGCCGACCTTCCTGGCCGCGGCTCAACTCGGCATCCCCGTGTTCCTGCACCCGGTGCCCGATGCCGCTCTGCGCCAGAAGTTCAGGCAAACCGGGAAGTTCAGCGAGCGGCTCTCCCGCAGCGCGATCAACAGCGCAGCGCTGCTTGCCATGATGCATTCCGGCATGTTCGAAGAGATGCCCGGCCTGAATGTCGTCGTGACAGCGTTCGCGCTCGGCGGCTTGCTTGTGGGGGAGTGCCTGGCGGATGGGGCGCGGATCGGAGCAGGCGCGTCACCGCGGCGCAACGTCTTCATTGATACGACCGGGACGCACCCAGTCATGCTTCGTGCCGCCATTGAGCTGGTCGGGGCGGACCATGTCATCACGGGCACGGACTGGCCGGTCGTCACCGAAACGGATTTGCCAGCCCGGCTCGCGAGCTTGTTCGACCAATGCGGGCTGGCCAGCGCGGACCGGAATCTGATCGCCAGCGGGAATGCGCAGCGGCTGTTGCGCATGTGAGCCATCGAGGAGCCGACATGGGTGATCCTTCTGTTGCACTGCTCTATCCGGGCGATCGTGCCATGCGGGACCGCGCGGAACCGGCCGAGAGCCGCTTTGCCGCCTTGTTCGAGGCCTTCGCGCGGGCCGGCGTGAAGGCGGTGCCGGCTGTGTATAACGACGCATTTGCCGACGAAGTCGAGGACCAGTTGCGCGCCTGCGCAGTCGTGCTCGTCTGGTGCAATCCGATCGAGGGCGGGCGACGGCGCGACCAGCTGGATGCGTTGCTGCGGCGGGTCGCTCCATCTGGCGTCGTCGTCAGCACGCACCCAGACACGATCCTGAAGCTGGGGACCAAAGACGTCCTGTTCGAGGCGCGCGACCTCCCCTTCGGCAGCGACGTCTGTCGCATCGACAGCGTTCGCCAGCTCGAAGAGGAGCTGCCCCACAGGCTCCAGCAGGGCCCAAGGGTGTTGAAGCAGTTTCGCGGCCACAGCGGCATCGGCGTTTGGCGCGTGGAGCTGGCCGATCCTGCATCCGGCCTCATGCGGGCGCGCCATGCTCAGCGCGGCAGTGAGGAAGAGTTGCTTGAGCTGCCCGCGCTGCTGGAACGGCTGGCTCCGTATTTCGAGCAGGCCCATGGCGGGCACATGATCGACCAGACGTGGCAACCCCGGCTGGTGGAAGGGATGGTTCGCGCTTACTTGGTCGAGGACCGGGTGGCGGGCTTCGGCCACCAGGCGGTGAACGCGCTGTACCCCGGCATGCCGGGCGGCCCCGCGCCCGGCCCCGGCCCACGGCTGTACCACGCGGCCGACGTGCCGCAATTTTCGGAGTTGAAGCACCGCTTGGAGACGGGATGGATCGACTTGCTTCGTAAATGCGTCCACCTTTCTCCCGCGCAACTGCCCTTGCTGTGGGACTGCGACTTCATGTTCGGCGACCGCGCGGAAGGCGGGGAGGAGCGCTACGTGCTTTGCGAGATCAACGTCAGCAGCGTGTCGCCATTTCCGCCGTCCGCCATCGATCCGCTGGTCGCGGCTGTTCAACGTCGCCTGATGCGGCCTTGAGCCAACGCCCCGATGACTGAAGGCGCCAAAGCTCCCGTTGCCGCGCGCACCCGGCTGCTGCTCGAAGGGCCTATTCTGCCCACGCTGCTACGCTTATCTGCGCCGAACGTCATGAATCTGCTTGCCATCGGCGGGCTCATCACCTTCGATGGCTTGTTCCTCGGACGGTTGGGACCCAGCGTGCTGGCCGGCGTATCGCTAGTTTTCCCGTTCGTCATGTTCGTCCAGCATGTAGCGGCCAGCGGCATGGGCGGCGCTGTCTCTTCCGCAGTGGCACGTGCGCTGGGCGCCAATGACAAGGTGCGAGCCAATGAACTGGCGGCACACGCGTTCGTGCTGGCTGTGGCGATGGCACTGGTCTTCTCGGCGCTCATGCTCTTGGCCGGCCCACTCTTCTACCGGTGGATGGGAGGCGCCGGTGAGGTCATGCAAGCCGCCTTGTCGTATTCGAACGCCGTGTTCGCTGGCATCGTTTCGGTTTTCATGCTGAACATGCTGGCCAACGTGGTGCGGGGCACCGGCAACATGGGCTTTCCGGCAGGCGTGCTGATTACCGCGGTGGCACTGCATCTGGTGCTATCACCGGTGCTGATCTTCGGCATAGGCCCGGTTCCCGCGCTGGGGCCGGCCGGTGCCGGGCTGGGCCTAGTCGTGTCTTTTGGCGCCGGCAGCATCGTGCTGTTCGTCCAGTTGCGAAAGACGGATTCTCTCGTACGGCTCGCGTTTCGGGGCGTTCGCTACCGCTGGGAATTGTTCCGAGAGTTCTTCAGCGTTGGCATCCCTGGCCTGGTGAACGTCGCCATCAACAACTTGACGGTGGTCTGCCTCACCGGCATCGCCGGCCGGCTGGGCAAGGAGGCGGCGGTGGGCTATGCACTGGGCGCGCGCCTAGAATACATCATGATCCCGCTGGCCTTCGGGTTTGGCACGGCGGTGGTGGCGATGGTGGGCACGAACTGGGGCGCAAAGCAGTATGGACGGGCTCAGGCAATTGCGTGGACGGGCGCTGCGACGGTCGCGCTCGCATGTGGGTCTATCGGCTTTCTTGCGGCGCTCTTCCCCGGCCTGTGGTTAGGCCTGTTCACCGTGGACGAGAAAGTTATTGGCTTCGGTTCCGTTTACCTGACCACCGTCGCGCCGCTGTATGCGGCCTACGGGCTCGCGATGGCGCTTTACTTTGCAATGCAGGGGATGGGTGCCGTTTTGCCCGCGGTCAGCGCGAATGGGCTTAGGCTGGTGGTGAGCGTGGGGGGTGGCCTGCTGGCCGTGGCTTGGCTCGATTTGGGAGTCTTCGGCTTGTCCCTGGCGATTGCCTGCGGTTTCGCGTTGCACGGTATGTTGACCGCATGGCTATTCTGGCGCAAGCGCGTGAATGCTGAGACCTTGCTGACTGAACGCCGCAGCTGACTGCCCCTGTCTCACTGGATTTTTGTTGGCCTGAAATCAAGGGAGAAACATAGAGTGACCATCCTCAAAACGCTTATCCAAAGGCAGCACGTCGGCTTTTGCCAAAACCTCGCTACGTTCCCCGCTGAGGCGCGTGGTGCGGACCAGAAGTATGGCTCGCCGCAAGCGAGTTCAGTGACGGTGGCTGTGCGCGCTCTTGGGACAACCCGCGATTTGAAATGAAAATCTCGGATTTGTCTGGAGGACAACTACCCCTTACAGAGCAGCGTCTCTATAAGCTCCACTGTCACCGGTTTCACCAGATGCCCGTCGAACCCCGCTTGGGCGCTGCGACGCCGGTCGTTGGCGCTGCCATAGCCAGTGAGTGCGAACAATCTGGCTTTCGAACCGAAGCGCTGGCGCCATTCCCGGGCCGTTTCGTAGCCATCCATTCCTGGAAGGCCGATGTCCAGGAAGACCAATTCAGGGTGCGGGTCTCGTGTACCCAGCGCCAGCGCCTGCGCCCCGTCATACGCTACGCTCACGCGCGCGCCCATCAGACGCAGGACTTCCGCCAGCGTCTCGGCAGCATCCACGTTGTCGTCTACAACCAAAATTTCGGTGACAGAACTTGCTCCGCTTGGCGCTTCATTGCCCACCGCTGCGGGCCGCTCACCCTCAACAAGGGGCAGCTCCACGACGAACTCGCTGCCGCGCCCCACACCTTCACTGCGCGCCTCCACACGGCCTCCGTGCAGTTCAATCAGCGTCCTGACCAGCGTGAGGCCAATACCGAGCCCACCCGGCGCCCGGTCGAGTGACCCGGGCACTTGCGTAAACAGGTCAAAGACCGCCTTCAGCATCTCCTGCGGAATACCGGGGCCGTTGTCGCACACACGCACTTCGACCTGACCAGCCGCGCCATCCACGTATACAACGAGTTCCCCACCGGGGTCCGTGTACTTGGCGGCATTGTTCAAAAGATTCGAGAACACCTGGGTCAGCCGTACGCGATCGCCGCTTACATGCAGGCCCTCTACAGCGCAAGCCAACCGAAAGTTGTGCCGCCTGCTGTCGATGAGTGGTCGGCTGGCCTCTACCGCCGCAGCGACCACCTCCTGAATCGACAGGACCTCGCGACGCAACTCGATCAGGCCGCGGCTCACTCGCGAGATGTCCAGCAGGTCATCCACAAGATGTGTCACTTGCTGCATCTGCCGGCCTATCACCGCCAGTTGCCGGTCGCGGCGATTCGCGTCATGCGGGTCAGTCCGCTTGAGCACTTCGATGGCGGTGATGATGGGGGCAAGCGGGTTGCGCAGCTCGTGGGCGAGCATGGCAAGGAATTCGTCCTTTTGCTGATGCTCCAGTCGCAGTTGCCGATTCAGCTCCGCCGCTGAGGCGCGCGCCGTATCGAGGGCCGTTGCGAGCTGGTGCGCGCGCGCCGCAGCGTCTCGCGCCTCAGCCGCATTGGCGTTGCCGATTCCCAGAGCTTGCTGCGCGCATAAAACGGCCGCAAGAAGCGGCAAACTCCCGAGCAGGTCATGCGGAAATGGGCAGGGGGTGTCGCATAAAAGTACGAACGCGCAGTCGCCTTCGACGCACGCATTCGCATGCCAGTCACGGCCTTCGAATTCGACGTTTCCCTCCAGCCGAACCTTGTGCAGGCAGCGCTGGAGAAAGGTGCGCCAGGAGGGTCCTGCCACCTGCGTTTTGCGCATTCCCGGCGCGGGCAGCAGGACACCGAGCTCCGGGTCCTTCACAAGAAGAAGCAAGTGTTTCGCACCAATCACGTTTGCGAGCGCCTGCGCAGCTTGCTCACGTCCCGCCTCACTGGCTAACGCGTCTATCCATGGCCGCGGCGAATGCGGCATGGGCGTCACTCAGGCAGCACGCAGACAACCGCAGTGCAGTTGTGAAAGCCGCCGAATTGCCCTTCGGCCCGCGCGATCTGCCCATAGGTATTGCACCCTACGAAACCCGCAGGCTCCAGCAGCTTTGCACACGCCTGCAATTCGTTCTCAAATCCCCGTCCGAGGCGCAAGCGCGTCGCCACACAGTCAAAAACGAGAGCCGCCGCTGGTTTATTTCCCGCGAGCGCACGCAGGGCAGATTCTGTGGCCTGCTGTGCAGCTCGCACGGCCGACTGGGCGTCTGTTTTCATGATGTGGACAACGGAGCCCTCAGGTACAGCGGCTGCGCAATGAATCGAACCGTTCTCGCCAATAGACAGTGGCACGCGCAACCGATAGCCTTCGGCTGAACGGATCCCCAGGACATTATGGAGGAAAAAGGGCAGTGGGTCGGAGGTGTCCAACTCCTGGCCCGTGCTGCGAGCGTACTCCCGGATCGCTTCGAGTGCGGGGCCCCCGTTCAGGCCGATCAAGCGCGTCCCCTGCGCCTCCGTGACCCGCATGCCATCGCTGGCGGGCTCCCATCCATGCGCCACACCGATTCCAATGGGCTTTGTAGACAATATCTCTAGCGCCGAAACAGCATTGTTGTACGACCGGGTTCCGGCGAATACGTGGGTGGCGTGAAACTGGCCATCGTCACCCGCTCCGCCGCCAAAAAATCGGTAATCGCCCTGGGTTCGGAGCGTAAGTTCTTCGACGAGTGCATCCGTGTGGCCCGCCAGCGCATCCGTCATCACCAGAGCACTGTGATGGTTAGGCCCAGAGGAACCAATACCGCGAAATCCCTCCAACAACTGGTGAGCCGCTGTTTGCGCGTTTTCGCTCACGCCCTGGCCCAGGCCGATGGCGAATTTCATGTCCGAATTGCGGACGCCCAACGCGGACACCTGGCCCTCGCCGCGGCCGCTATGGGTGAATTCACCGGCCGACGAAGAACCCGCGATCACTTGTGTTCCGGCTTCGTTCGCTAGCGCCTGAAGAAGCGCGTCGTAGTCGTGCTGGGCCGAAGCAAATACGATCACTGCATCGGCAGGCGCGCCGTTAAATGCGGCGCGAATAGCTTGTCCAAGTTCCGCACCCGCCCTGGCGCTATGTGCGGTTTCTGTCAGGGCAATGTGGGTCTGGGTTGTGGGCATGGCGCACGGTAAAGTTGAGGTCGCCAGTGTGCCCGGGATGAATCCGGCACGGTGTAAGACCGAGTCGACTGCGAGGCAGGCGCGGTCCTACACGCTTTCGTTTCCAGCGCCACCACCATGGGCGCGCCTCCCGGTTCGCCGGTACCGACTTCACGGGCAAAAGCGACGACTCGGTCAATTACGCGGCGAGTATGAACACCATGATGACGGCGATGGACACGCCAACCTGGTGGAAAACTATTGAAGCGCTGCCCTGGTAGGCACGACCCTTCTTGTTTTTAAGAGCAGAGGGGAATTGATAGATGTGGCGACTAACTGCATCAGGTGACCGGCACTGCGAGATCAGATGTCCATCCGCAAGATTTCAAAGCCCACAGGCTTGGTTCGCATCGCAGTAACAACCACCTGCGACCACGAGAGGGCCAGCCCAAGTATCCAAGGCGAGCCAACTCCAGGGATCTCGATACCTACGCGGAGAAGCTGGCCACATGGCTGGTAAAGCGAGGCGATAGAATCGCGAAACTCCCGAGGCAAAAAGGCTCGTGACTAATCACGCTTTCCGAGCTCTATCTTTCTTGTATCAAGAATAACTTTGACCAAATGAAGTAGTCGCACGCAGTTTTTCTTTGCAATCTCAACCGCAGCGCTAACATCTTCTGGGCGCCGGTCAACTATGCCCCCCGAAATCGAATTCAGGGATTCGAGAATCGACCCGAGTGGCTGGTGAAGCTCGTGACTCACCATCGAAATAAATTCGGTTTTCATGCGATCAACGCGCTTCAACTCTGTTACGTCGGTTCCCAGAGCGTAGAACCCTATGACTTTTCCTTCGTCGTCATCATTACCGTAGCACGGAAAATAATTGACGATGAAATCGCGGAAGTCCCCCTGTGGATTTTTGCGGCTGCGCTCAAAGCTCACCGGATAACCTGAAAGCACTTCTTTTACCCAAGGCAGAGCCTGCTCATATCCTTCCTGCCCCAGGACTTCCCGCATCGTTTTACCGTTAATCTGATCGCGGGACAGGCCAAGGCCTTCAGCATAAGAACGATTGTGAAAACGAAATCTTTGGTCAGCATCTACGTAGGAAATAACTGCGGGCAAGGTATCAGTAATGTCTCTTAGCTGCGCTTCGCTGAGGCGTAGTGCCTCATTGACGCGGCGCATCTCGGTCGTGTCACGACCAGTGCCACGGTATCCCTTAAACCGCCCTGACACGTCATAAATTGGAACTCCGCTTATCGATAAGTAGCGAATTTGGCCATCCCGGTCCAACTGCGTCACCTCAAAATCACGAAAAACCTCATGACGCTCAAGTCGTGCCTTATGCCTAGCCCACACGCTTTCGGGCATACATAGGTGGTCGAGCTCCCACGGTGTCTTGCCCATTGCCTGTCCTCTGGCAACTGCAGACATTTGTTCATCACCTTCGTTACCTGACACCTCAACAAATCGGAAGTTTTCATCTTGTTCCCAGAACCAGTCTGACGCCAAGGCTGTGAGTGCGCGAAATCGCTCCTCGCTTTCTCGCAACACAGCTTCGGCCTGCTTCCTCTCAGTGATATCCTGAACTTGAACAATGAAATGAAGTGGCTTGCGGTCTGAGTCTCGAACCAATGAGCAAGTCAGATGTCCCCAAACTACCTCCCCAGAACGGTGAACATACCGCTTTTCCCATTGATATGTTTCAATTTCACCGGAAAGCGCTCGGCCCCTTTGCACTAGATCCCATTCAATGTCCTCAGGATGAGTGATGTCGTAGATGGTGCGGGACAACATCTCAGCTTCCGAATAGCCCAACATCTTGCAAAAAGCACTGTTAACTCTAAGACGTTTCGAGTCAGGTGCAATCAACGCCATCCCAATGGCAGCATGCTCAAAAGCATTGCTGAACTGCCTATCGGTATCTGCCAAAATGTTCTCGGTATCATCCAGCAAAACATTCTTCGACGGACCGGGCTGGTTGAGCGACTCCAAGGCCCTTGGGGGTTGCGCCAAGGTAATCCGTCCAGTGATTTCGTCCGATTTGCTGCTTTGCTTGAGGAGCACGTTGGTTAGGTCGCTTCCGAGCGTGAAGTAAAAGGTGCTTCCTTCGCCAACTACCGACTTGGCCCAAATCCGTCCTCCGTGGCGCGTCACGATGCGCTTGACAGTTGCCAGTCCAATGCCTGTACCAGAAAATTCGTCAGGGGAATGAAGCCGCTGAAAGGTACCGAAGAGCTTGTCCTCATAAGCCATATCGAACCCTGCGCCGTTGTCCCGCACGAAATATGAAGGTTCATTGTCATCACCGAGAACTTTGCCAACAGAGATCTCCGCCGAAGACTTCTTGGCGCTGAACTTCCAGCTGTTGGCAATCAAATTTTCCAGGACCTGACGCACCAGCGATTTATCGGCTCGCGCAAGCATTGCTGGTTCAACGGAAATTTGAACACTGCGTGTTGGTTCATTTTCTCGAAGCTGAGTGACAATTTCTTCAGCTTCAGCACTTAGATCAACTGTTTCCCAGTTGAGGCTGGTGCGCGACAGCTTGGCCAAAGAGAGCAATCCGTCAGTAAGGTTCCCCATACGCTGCACACTGTCGCGTATGCGAACGAGGTAGTGATTGGAGCGGGGGTCCAACGTACCCGCCAAGGCCTTCTGCAGAAGGGCACTGTATCCATCGATGCTACTCAATGGGGAACGCAGGTCGTGTGCCACCGAGTAGGAAAACGTTTCCAACTCCTTATTGGCCGCTTCGAGTTGAGCGGTTCTGCGGAGCACTCTGTTTTCGAGTTCTACATTGAGTCTGACAATTTCAGTTTCCGCCCGCTTTCGTTCGGTAATATCAGTAAAAGTGGTGACGTAACCTGACGGCTTTTCAGAGTTTTCGTCATAAAGAGGCTGCACATTGAGCAGCGCCCAAAGCACGTTGCCATCAGGCCTTCGATATCCAATAACCACGTTGGTCTGCGGCAAGCCTGTCCGAACGGCGAGAGTAATAGGCCGCTCTTGATCCGGCATAAATGCACCGTCCTCCCGCAACATCTGCCAGGACGAGTCAATCGAGGACTCACCCTTCATCTGCTGCAATGTCCTTCCAAGGATTCGTTCGGCACTGGCGTTCCCATCGACTACATATCCCTGACCGTCACGCAGCAGGACCCCTTCGGCCATCGCTGCCACGACTACGCGAAATCGTGCCTCACTTGCTCGCAGAGCAATTTCAGTTTGTTTGCGTTGAGTAATGTCACTCCCTACGCCGCGGTAACCCTTGAAGCTCCCGTCCGCATCGAACATGGGTTCACCGCTGATGGATACGGTCTTTAAACCATTGATATCTTGATGTGTGTACTCGAAGTTCCGGAAAGTCTCGTGGCGCTCCAGGCATTTTCGGTGTTCCATCCAGAACGCCTCATTGCCATCCATGCCAGTAGTTTCCCACCTGGTCTTCCCCAATAATCTTACTGCTGTGGCTCTGGTTCTCTCGGGCGTATCCTCCGACAGCAAGGTGAACCGAAACTCATGATCCATCTCCCAATACCAATCAGATGACAGCTGAGTCAAGCTTCTGAACTTTGCATCGCTCTGTCGCAGTCGGGCATCAGCTTCCAAACGCAACGTAATATCTTCAGCCGTAACCAGGATGTGGGTGATGTGCCCAGCGGCATCCTGAATGAGTACTTTCCGCATATGCACGTGAATACTGCCGCGATGCCTGGTAACTGCGATCCGATCAGGAAAATCTTGCATGAACCCCTGCTTGACCAATTGAAGATCGGCCTCATGCATCCCGTCCGCATATTCTCTCGGCCACAGATCGTGAACCGTATGGCCCACTGCTTCCTCCCGTGTCACGCCGTACAAAGCTTCAGCGGCTTTGTTCCACTGAACAATTTTGTAGTCCTTGACAGACTTCAGATGAATAGCGATCGGGATGTTGTCCACGATGTCGTCAAGCAACCGGACCGTCTGCCTTTGCGTTTCTTCTGAACGGATGCGCGCGGTGATATTTCGTGTGGTTCCCCTGTATCCGATGAACAGTTTTTTGTCATCAAATAAAGGAACTCCACTTGCTGAAAAGTAGCTGGCCGGCTCGCCGTCTGGCAGGTGCTTGTACTCGAAATCTCGGAAGGGCTGCCGAGCATCGAGCGTTTGGCGGTGGGCCTCCCAGGGCGATGTCATGGGTACGACTCCCGGCAATTCCCAAGGGCGCACACCGACTGCACCATTAAGCAGTGCAGCATTGATCATCCCGGAATTTTGTTCGGTAAAAAAGCCGGTGAAGCGATATTCGGTGTCCTGCTCCCAATACCAATCGGCGGAAATGGTAGCCAGGCTGCGTAAACGCTGCTCGTTGTCTTGCAAGGCAAGTATTACTGCTTTCTGGGTCTCAACTTCTTGCTTGAGCGACTCCAGATCAGTTTTACTTGTGTTTGCGTGGGAGATAGCACTCGTCGGCGGAGGACCGCTAAACTTCGTCATGGGTCCCGTTCCTGAGGAATATATGTTGGTAGAAAAAGAAGTGGCGATCGATTATTGCTTGCCTTTGGACCGAACTTTCTTAGTGGTTCGTCCCATGTTTATCACCTTTTCGCCCCGAGCGGTATCAGGACATATGCCGTCCGCGCAGACTATGGGGTTGGCTCTCATCACCTGGGTGGTCCGCGTTCTCACTACACGCTTGGCATGCCTACCCAACGTGGTAGTTCCCAGTAGAGGGAGGACTCGAGCTTCGCTAGGCGGTGAGGCTTGCCGCGTTCAAGTCAGAGGCGGCACCTGGTTGGGACCAAGCCAACCGCGAAATCAAGCCACCGTCCGCAACCGCCTGAAATGCTTTCCATACGGCGGCGTCCGGCAAGTCCGCTTTAGGCCCGGGAGAACGACGCTATCTGGTGGAACTGCTCGTCGCGCGGGTGAACCGGTAGTTCGGCAATGATGCGCGAGGTGTCACAGGTAAAAAACGGCTATTGGCACGGGTGCGGCGCATCCAAGGGCAAGCCACTGCGCTCGAGAAATCACTGACCGATGAAACCGAATGCTCTGCAGTGTTGCAGCAGATTGCGGCCATTCGCGGCGCGATCAATGGACTGATGGTGGAAGTGCTAGAGGGGCACCTTAGGCAACATATCGGCGTGGAGGGCCTATCAGCCGGCGAGCGTGATCGAGAACTGAATCAGGTTGGGGCCGTCCTTCGGTCGTACTTAAAGTAGACGACCCACTTGCGCGGCGGTGTTGCAAACACTCGGCATACGCGTTACACGCTAGGTCGCCTCTTGATGAGCAGGTCAGCCGCTTGTCAGCCATCGCCTCACCGCCGCCTGCTCCCGCGGCCACCAGTGATTGGGATTGGCTGGGGCGGAACACGCGCTCCCGAGAGCATCTAGGCGGTAGGGAACGTCACGTCCCCTCAGCGTCGTTACCCGCTGCGCTCGTATTCATCCAGGGCGAGCAGCAAGCTCGTCCTGTGTTGCCGGGCGACATCTTGCCACCGCTCGCCCGTGAGGGCCCCCTCCAGCGCCCACAGAAGATTCAATGAGACACGCTGACCAGCACGCTTGGCCCTCGCGTAGGCCGCCACAGATCCGAGTGTTCGCAGGTCACCGAGCGTTTGTATGCCCGCAGTCTGCAGCATCTGAGCAGACTTGGGTCCGAGATTCGGTAGTAGTGAGAGCGGTGTCGTGTCAGCCATGACAAGATCCTGTCCCTCAAAGCCACCCGAGCTCAATCAACTCGGTAACGTCATAGAGCCGGTTTTCGAGTGAGTGCTGGGACACTGCACGCACAATTGATGCGACACCTTCGACGTAGGGAGCCGGGCCGTCGACGCGACTTTGCAGCTTCAGGGTGCAGCCGCCGGATTCGATGACGACTTCATGAAATGCATGCCGAGCCAAGTCCGCACTGGAAAACCCAAGCACAGCGTGCTGGTAGTCCGGATCCCTGATCGACTTCACCTCGGACTCCTCGATGCCAAGTGAGCGAGCGATGTGAAGCGCAGTACCCGGCACGGACGTCTTGGTAGCTTGGTGAGACTCTGTTAGCAAGATGCGATTGCCACGAAAAAGGTGTCCGCTCGTTTTCAGCATGCTCATGAATTTGAGCATAAGTATGTTGGTGTTGGCGCAAATCACGACGGGAAAGCCCGCAGAGGCGCTCACCTCGGAGCCTGTGGACAGCTCCAGAAACGGTGAGCCCGTCTCATTGCAGAACGCGCAGACTTCAGGCAACTCCCGTCCGGACCCGGCATGCACCACTACCGATAGCCCGTGCTCGCCGCCGCGCGCGGACCACGGGCGCACCCGCGATCCTCCAAACTTCTGGGACTGACCCAGCAGCTCCTGAGCCAGCTTCCCGGCACCCACAATGAAGACATCCATTGCCGGATCCTAACCGGTCGGTTGCCACGCTTCATCGAAGAGGTCTACAACGCCAAGCGGCTTCACTCGGCACTTGGCTACTGTTCACCCAACGAATTTGAATTGCAACTCGCTCAGGAGGCGGGTTAGTTCTGATGAACTTCGTGTGTTGAATTGCACCGAAGTCTGACCCGAGGGTCAGTTCTCGACGGAATTCAACAGTTTTGAGGCAGATTCACACACTTTGGCAGTAATAGGCATCAAAACGACTGCTGACTGGCATTTCTAACTTTGAGCAGACAGGTCACCAGAATCACTAAATAAATCGCTCGCACTCGCGGCTTGGCGCAGGCAGTCCATCAACTGCTCGGTGGTGGCCGTCAGGCGGCGACTGCGCATGGTGATCAGGCCGACCGCCGGCAGATCGACCTGCACCTTGAGCTTGAGCACCCTCACCAGACCTAGCTTCTCGAAATGCCGGCCCACGGAGCGCGCCATGAAGGCGACGGCGCCGCGCTCGTGCACGAAGGTGGTTTGCGCCAGGAAAGACGAAGTCTCGATGAGGTCCACCGGCGGGTGCAGGCCGTGTTTGTGGAATTCCTGCTCTAGCTTGACGCGCAGCGAGGCCCAGGGCGGCGGCAGCACGCAGGGCATGGTGGCAAGATCGGTCCAGCCAGCGCGTGCCTTCTTCAGCAGCGCATGCCCCGGCTTGACCACGGCCACCATGGGCTCGTTGTACAGCGCCTCCGTTTCCAGGTCGGGCGCGGCATAACCGGGCTCCAAGCGGCCGACGAACAGATCCAGTTCGCCCAGCCGCAGCTTGGGCAGCAAATGGGTCAGGTCGCCTTCTTCGATCAGCACGGTGGCGCGAGCCGAGCGCTGCTTGAGCAACCCCACGGCGCGCGCCAGCAGCGTGGGCATGGACACCACCATGGAGCCGACGCGTGTACGTCCCGCCGCGCCGCTTTCCTCGGCGGCGATCTCGTCCCGCGTGCGCTCATAGTCGGCCAGCACGGATCGGGCAAAACGCACGATGGCGATGCCGCTGGCCGTGGGATCGCTGCCGCGGGTGGAGCGATCAAACAGGCTCAAGCCCAGCATGTTCTCCACTTCACTCAACATGCGGGACACCGCAGGCTGGCTCACGGAGAGAAATTCGGCGGTGCGCCCGAGGTGGCGAAATTCGTCGAGTGCCACCACCAGCTGGAGGTGGCGCAACTTGATGTTGGAGCGCAATGCACGGTCTATGGTTGCCATGGCGAGATGATAGTTAATGTTAAGTGCATGAAGCAATGCAAATAACAAAATATCTTGTTATGAAAGACGGACACAATCCCGGCAAAGCCATCACAAGAATGCGCCCGCTCCCGTTCCGGTCCACCCATCATTTGAGAGGAAGACAAATGCCAAACCTAACCCAACCCCGCCGCCGCCTGTTGCTGGCCGGCGCTGCTGCCGGTGCTGCCGGCCTGGTCCTGCCAACACCGGCAACCGCCCAGAACTTTCCATCCCGCCCTATCACCTTCATCTGCCCCTGGCCGGCCGGCGGCACGGCCGATGCATCCATGCGTTCCATCTGCCAGGTCGCGGCCACCGTGCTCAAGCAGCCGATCGCAGTAGACAACCGCGCCGGCGCGGCCGGCATGATAGGCGCCAAGGCGCTGGCCAGCGCCAAACCGGACGGCTACACCATCGGCCAGATTCCGATCTCGGTCACGCGCTTTTCCCAGCTTGGCTCACTGCAGGTCGATCCGCTCAAGGACTTCACTTACCTGGCGCGCACCTCGGGCCAGACCTTCGGCATTGCGGTGCTGCCGGCCTCGCGCTTCAAGACACTCAAGGAGATGGTCGACTTCGCACGCGCCAATCCTGGCCGCGTGACCTACGCGCACGCCGGTGTCGGCGGCGCGACCCATGTCGGCATGGAAGAGTTCGCCATGGCTGCCGGCATCGAGTTCAATGCCATTGCCTACAAGGGCGGCGCCCAGGCGCTGCAGGACACGCTGGCCGGGCAGGTCGACCTGCTGGCTGATTCCAGTTCGTGGGCGCCGCATGTGGAGGCCGGCAAGCTGCGCCTGCTGGCGACCTGGGGCGAGCAGCGCACACCGCGCTTCAAGGACACACCGACGCTCAAGGATGCCGGTTTCCAGGTGGTGGTCGATGCTCCCAACGGCATAGGCGCGCCCAAGGGCTTGCCACGCGATGTGGAAGAAAAACTGCGCAGCGCCCTGCGTTTCGCGGTGGCCAGCGACGAGTTCAAGGCGGTGGCAGGCAGGATCGATGCACCGGTGATGTACCTCGACGGCCCGGACTACTTGAAGTACGTCAAGACTGTGTACGACAAGGAAACCTTGCTGATCAGGCGCCTGAAGCTCAAGGAACTGCTGGCCAAGGGCTGATGCACCGATGAACCCGCTGATCCGCCTGCATGCCGACGACAACGTCCTGGTCGCCAGGGAGGGCCTGACCCTCGGTCAGGCCCTCCCCGGGCTGGGTGTGAAGCTGCGGGCGCAGGTAGCGGCGGGCCACAAGATTGCGGCGATTGCCATCGCCAGGGGTGAGACCGTGCGCAAGTACAGCACCGCCATCGGCGTGGCCACGCGTGACATCGCGCCGGGCGAGCACGTGCACTCGCACAATCTCGAGCTACCGGAGACCTTGCGCGATCCGGCCTTCGGCGCCGATGTGGTGGCCGTCGACTATGTGCCCGAGGCCCACCGCGCGCGTTTCATGGGCTATGTGCGCGAGGACGGCCGCGTGGGCACGCGCAACTTCATCGGCATCATTTCCTCGGTCAATTGCTCGGCCACCGTGATCAAGCGCATCGCCGCGCACTTCACGCCCGAGCGGCTCACCGCCTTCCCGAACGTGAACGGTGTCGCGGCCTTTGCACAGACCACCGGCTGCGGCATGTCTTCGCCCAGCGAACATTTCGATTTGTTACGCCGGACGCTGGCTGGTTATGCGCGGCATCCGAACCTGGCCGGCGTGCTGATCGTCGGCCTGGGCTGCGAGCGCAACCAGGTCTCCGCATTGGTTGATTCCCAGGGGCTGGAAGCCGGGCGCCTGATGCGCACGCTGGTGATGCAGGAGGTCGGCGGCACACGCGCCACCATCGCCGCCGGCGTCGAGGCCATCGAAGCCATGCTGCCGCTGGCCAATGCCTACAGCCGCAGCAGCGTATCGGCCAGCCACATCAAGGTCGGGCTCGAGTGCGGCGGGTCCGACGGCTTTTCCGGCATCACCGCAAACCCGGCGCTGGGCGCGGCCATGGACATCCTGGTGCGCCATGGCGGCACCGCCATCCTGTCGGAAACGCCCGAGATCCACGGCGTGGAAGACATGTTGACGCGCCGCGCTGTTTCGCCGGAAGTCGGTCGCCAGTTGCTGGACCGGCTGGCGTGGTGGGAGGACTACACGCGCGGACAAAACGGCCAGTTCAACGGCGTGGTCGGGCCCGGCAACCAGGCCGGTGGCCTGGCCAACATCGTTGAAAAATCGCTGGGCTCGGCGATGAAGGGCGGCACCACGCCGCTGCAGGCTGTTTACCGTTATGCCGAGCCGATCACGCAGTCCGGCCTGGTCTTCATGGACTCGCCCGGTTACGACCCGGTGGCCGTGACCGGCCAGATCGCCAGCGGCGCCAACCTGATCTGCTTTACCACCGGGCGCGGCTCGATGTTCGGCTCCAAGCCGGCGCCCACCATCAAACTGGCCAGCAACACGCCCATGTTCACCCGGTTGGCAGAAGACATGGACATCAACTGCGGCGCTATCCTGGACGGCGAGGTCGATGTGGCGCAGATGGGCCAGCGCATCTTCGAGGCGATTCTTCGCCACGCGTCGGGCGAGCCAACCCGCAGCGAAGCGCTGGGCCTGGGCGATCATGAGTTCGTGCCCTGGCATCTGGGCATCGTCAGTTAGGAAGCTCCCCTTGTTGAACACACTTTCACGGGGCGACCTGGTCCGCTCCGGCAATTTCATTGGCGGCTTGTGGTGCGACGCGCAGGGCGGCGGCCGCCACCCGGTCACCGATCCGGCGACGCTGGCCACAATCGCCTATGTGCCCGACAGCACGGCCGCGGACGCGCTGGCGGCCCTCGATGCTGCGCAGGCCGCCTTCGCCACCTGGCGCGCGCGCAGCGGCCGCGAGCGCGCGCAACTGCTCAGGCGCTGGCATGGGCTGATGCTGGTCAATCAGGAGGATCTGGCGCGCATCATCTCGGCCGAGCAGGGCAAGCCGTTGGCCGAGGCGCGGGGCGAGGTGCTGTACGGCGCGTCTTATGTGGAATGGTTTGCCGAAGAAGCGGGCCGGGTGCACGGCGACGTGATTCCCTCACCCGGGCGCAGCCGCCGCATGCAGGCCACGCGCGAGCCAGTCGGTGTGGTGGCGGCCATCACGCCCTGGAATTTCCCGCTGGCGATGATTGCGCGCAAGCTGGCGCCTGCGCTGGCTGCCGGTTGCACCGTGGTCGCCAAACCGGCGGAAGACACGCCCCTGGCCGCCGCCGCGCTGGTCGCGCTGGCGGAGGAAGCCGGCTTTCCGGCCGGCACCATCAACCTGGTGTGCGCCTCGCGCGAACACACCCCAGAGGTGGTGGACGTCTGGCTCGCCGATGCGCGGGTGCGCAAGATCACCTTCACCGGCTCCACGCCGGTGGGCAAACACCTGGCGCGCGCCTCGGCCGGCACGCTCAAGCGCCTGTCGCTGGAGTTGGGCGGCAACGCCCCCTTCATGGTGTTCGAGGACGCCGACCTTGACGCCGCGGTCGAGGGCCTGATGGTGGCCAAGTTCCGCAATGGCGGCCAGACCTGTGTCTGCCCCAACCGGGTGTTTGTACAGGCGTCCGTGCATGCGCGCTTCGTCGACAAACTGGTGGCCCGGATCTCCGCCTTGCGGGTGGGCCCTGCCAGTGATGCCCAAGCGCAGATCGGCCCGATGATCAATGCACGCGCTGTTGAAAAAATCGACGGCCACGTGCGTGATGCACTTCAGCGCGGCGCAAAAGTGCTCATCGGCGGCCAGCGGCTGGCCGCGCCGCAGGTGCCGGGCGCGGGCCACTACTACGCGCCCACGGTGCTGACGGAGGTGGATGCCACCATGCTGTGCGCCGTCGAGGAAACCTTCGGTCCGGTGGTGGCGCTGTCGCGTTTCAGTTCGGAGGACGAGGCGGTGCGCCTGGCCAATGACACGCCTTTCGGCCTGGCCGCCTACTTTTATTCAGCCGATGCGGCGCGGATCGCGCGTGTCGCCGACCGGCTGGAAGCCGGCATTGTCGGCATCAACGAAGGCGCGCTGGCCGCCGAAGCCGCACCTTTCGGCGGCATCAAGGAATCGGGTTACGGCCGCGAAGGCTCGCGCCACGGCCTGGACGACTATCTTCAATGGAAATACCTGTGTCAGGGAGGACTGTGATGAGCAATCCATTCAAGGCGGCCTTGTCCGCGGGACGGCCGCAGGTCGGCCTGTGGCTTTCCATGGCCCAGCCCTACCTGGCGGAGGTCAGCGCCACGGCTGGTTTCGACTGGCTGCTGGTCGATGGGGAACATGCACCCAACGACCTGCGATCGACGCTGGCCACGCTGCAGGCAGTAGCGCCGTATCGCTCGCAGCCGGTGGTGCGCGCGGTGTCGGGCGAGGACTGGCAGATCAAGCAGTTGCTGGATATCGGCGCGCAAACCCTGCTGGTGCCCATGGTGGACACGGCGGAGCAGGCCGCGCGGCTGGTGGCGGCGACGCGTTACCCGCCGCTGGGCGTGCGCGGTGTCGGCAGCGCCGTCGGTCGCGCCTCTCGCTGGAGCAGCCGTACCGACTACCTGGCCGTGGCCGACGACGAGGTTTGCCTGCTGGTGCAGGCCGAAAGTGTGACTGCGCTGCAGAATCTGGAAGCGATCTGCGCGGTCGATGGGGTGGATGGCGTTTTTATCGGCCCGGCTGACCTGGCTGCGTCCATGGGCCACCGCGGCAAACCCGGCGACCCCGAAGTACAAGCCGCGATCGAGCAGGCCATACGCATCATCGTCGATTCGGGCAAAGCCGCCGGCACGCTGACTTCCGATCCGCAACTGGCGCGCCGCTACCTGGAGCTCGGTTGCAGCTACGTGGCCGTCGGTGTGGATGTGCTGC
The DNA here is from genome assembly GCA_964543355.1 of uncultured Polaromonas sp. GTDB lineage: Bacteria > Pseudomonadota > Gammaproteobacteria > Burkholderiales > Burkholderiaceae_C > Polaromonas. The sequence goes on along the minus strand of CAZIYA010000003.1, from coordinate 11,262 downwards.
TGTTCGCAGGGGCAGCAAGAAAGCTTGCGGCTGAATTCGTTTAAGGGGCGCCGAGCAGTTGCAGCCACATAGCTTCAGCAGGACAGCTTGGATTTGTTCGGCATCTCTCAAATAGCCGAACAGGCGATCACCAAACCCCGTGCCCACTTGTTCAGGCGCCAAATCCATGCGTTTGTCGTACCCCGACCTTCTGTGCGCGTTGCTGCGCCGCCTTCACGGTCATGAGAATGCTGATAACGGCCAGATGCGGCCTGCAACCCTGTCATACCCATCGTGATCCCTTGAAACGCCCGCCAGCATTGGCTCTTCGACCTTTCTTGGGCCGCCAGCGTAGTAAAAGCCCGACAGGCGTAAAAAAGCCCGCTCGAAGCGGGCTTGAATGAATTGGACGTGGACTCTTACGCGGCCCACGTTACGGCAATTCACATGCAGGAGCCAACTTTGTTTTTCTCGTCGTGAAGGCTCTTGTCGACGTGCCGCCGTGAGAATCGGCTTTGCCTGGCCAGGCTTTCAGCGGTGCTTGCCGCCGAAGAACTGTATTTTATCACAGTATTATTTGTGCTGATTTTTCTGCGTGTGCGTATTGGATTTGTAGGATAACTGCGGCAAATGCTACGTTTGCGTGTTTTTGGTGTGTTTCGTTTGCTTCGACTATTGCGTTTAATTCGTTTGGTCCCTACTATTGCTCTTACGCTTTTGGATTCCCAAAAGCGTAAGAGCAATAGTTATCACATTAGGAGAAGTCCATGAAAGGCGCAATTCTTGAGCCCGCTGACACAGCCGAGGCAGAGATGGCGCAAGCAGCCCATCTTTGTCTGATCACCGCATTGGACCGTTCCAAGGCGGAAAAAATCGAAGTCACTGCTACTTTGGACCTTCACGCGGACGGGGATGTTCCGATTCCTCCCCTCCAGTTGCCGCCGCGCGCGCTGCGCTTTTTGGCAGAGGTTCTTCGCCAAATGGCCAAAGGCGAGCCCATGGCGCTGGTTCCTCACAAACATGAAATGACGACCCAAGACGCCGCCAATTTTTTGAACGTGTCTCGCCCTTTCATCATCAAGGAAATCGAGCAGGGCAAACTCAAGTGCCGCAAGGTGAATCTCCACCGTCGAATTGAGTTTCAGGAACTCCTTCGCTATCAGGCGGAGCAAAAGGAGAATTCCGAGAAAGCGCTTCAGAACTTGTCCGACCTGACCCACGATTTGGGATTGGATTTTTGAAATGGCCGGCTCAGCGAGGTACACCGCAGTATTGGACGCGAACGTCCTTTATTCCAACCTGCTGCGTGATACCTTGCTGAGTCTGGCGACGGCTGATCTTTACCATGCGCAATGGACCGTGGACATTCAGGACGAATGGACGCGAAACCTGGCGGCGAACAGGCCCGATATCGCGCACAGGCTTCCTGACCTGGTCGCGCTGATGAACGCTGCGGTGCCCGATTGCCTGGTGACCGGCTATGAAAAACTCATCGACTGCATCGTGCTACCTGATCCGACGGACAGGCACGTCGTTGCAGCAGCGAGCTGTCTTGGGATCGTCTGAGAAAAAGAAGTGGTGGCCTGGGGCGGAATCGAACCACCGACACGCCTTTGACTTCGCTAGCCCCTTGTTTTTATTGGTATTTTTTCGCTGCTGAGAGCCTGTAGTGTACCGTTCTTATGTACGGCTTTGCAGGTTGCCAGACACGGCCCAGCGGGAGTTGCCAGTGGCTTCGGGTGAGCAACCGCCACTACGGCGTGAGGACCACCGTCGTTCTACCCTAATGCACAATACGCCATCAAAGCTGAGAGAGTCATATGGCATATAGGCACCGCGAAGAGGCGATCAATACACAGCTAGCCGTACTAATCTCAAAAATGGGCGTAGCGGCGGAAGCAGAGACTATTCAAGTCAAGGGCCAGCACAGACCAGACGTCATCTTCACCTTGCGCGGTTTACGTGTGGTCATAGAGGGCAAATTCGCGGATCTGGCCAATGCAGAGAACGTGGTTCTCGACGACGCCAGAAACCGAGTTAAAGCCGGAATTGCTCACGTAGCTGCAGCAGTTGTCTACCCCAAGAGCATTCGCACCGCTAGCACTAAGAGCGTTGAGGACGTCCTCCAGGCTTCCAACTTCAAGTTCAAGATCGTTTCCGAGTTCGGTGAGTCGGACACGTGGTCAGAGGGTAGCCCAAGCGCCCTGATGGGCGCCCTTAGAAGGGCTCAGGAGTCCATGGCAGAGGACAACGTTGTCGAAGAGACAGCGCGATCTCTGTCGGAGCGCCTTGAGGGGATAGCGTCCCTTTGGAGTGGGCAGCCCGGGACGTGTGATCGCCTTTCGAAGCTGCTTGGCATGCAGCCCATAGCGGCGGAAGACTCGGTGAGTGCCGCAGCTCGTCGTGAGACCGCCGCAAAAGTTGGGGCGCTTGTAGTAGCAAACGCCTTGATCTTTCAAGAACAGCTCTGCAATGCGGATGGGCGCATTCGCTCGTTGGCAAAGCTAGACGCCGAGAAAGATCCTGTCGCGGTAGCTCGGCAGCACTGGAATTGGATCTGGACGAACATCAACTATGTTCCTATCTTCCAACTCGGCGAGCGCATCCTTGTTGAGCTACCGATCAATGCTCACTCCACTATAGCCTTTCGCGCCCTAGTGGCCGAAGCCAAGGCAATCTGCAGCAACCAAGCAGCGTTGCGCCATGACTTGATGGGTCGAATCTATCACTGGCTGCTTCATCAGGCGAAATTCTTAGGTACTTACTACACGTCAGTATCCGCGGCCACACTACTGCTAAAACTTGCGCTCTCCGAAGAATGGTCTCAAGATTTTGGCGACCCCGCTGATCTTGCAGACTTTAAAGTTGCTGACTTGGCATGTGGAACCGGTACGCTGCTAATGGCTTCTGCACAGGCACTGTCAGACGCTTACATCAACGCTAGGGCCTCAACCGGTCGGTTGCTTAACCCCACCGATCTTCAAACGCTGCATCGCGCCCTGATGGAAAACGTCCTGCATGGCTACGACGTGTTGCCGTCAGCAATGCATTTAACGGCATCCACCCTAGCGCTATTGGCACCGGAGGTCTCTTTTGTGAGGATGAACCTCTACATCATGCCAATGGGCGTTGATGGCAATTCCTCACGCCTTGGCAGCCTGGATTTCATGGATGGGGGTCGTTTACAGACGCAGATCGCCCTAGATCACTCGCAGGCGGAAACCGTTAAAACTGGTGCCGGTTCTAGTCATGTTTCAACGGCGACTGTTCCCCCGCTCGACCTGTGTGTAATGAACCCTCCCTTTGTGCGAAGCGTTGGAGGTAACCTCCTTTTCGGATCCTTGCCCGATGAACGCGGCGCAATGCAAGCCGAACTAAAACGAAGAGTAAAGGCAGCGAACCTTAAGGGATTCTTGTCAAACGCCACGGCAGGCTTGGGCAGTGTCTTTGTAGCTTTAGCAGACATGCACTTAAAGGTCGGGGGCCGGCTGGCGTTTGTGCTTCCGGCGGCGCTAGTCTCCGGTGAAGCTTGGTCAGCGACACGAAAGCTTATTGCAGATCGTTACCATCTCGAAGTTGTGGTCATGAGTCATGATTCACTAAAGCCTAATTTCTCAGAGAACACTGCTCTTTCCGAAGTCTTGTTCGTGGCATCGAAGAGGGGGCCGGATGAGTCACCCAAGGACACTCTTTTCGTTAACCTTTGGCGAAATCCCGGGACGATTGGCGCTGCTCTAGATCTTGCTCAAAGAATTCGCAACTCTCCTTCTACGTTGATCTCAGCGGCCGGGCACTCATCAATAGAAGGTTCATCCGGCAAGCTGGGGGAGCAGGTCCGCATGCCAGCTGCAAGCACATTTGCGAATTGGATGGGGGCTTTGTTCGCCCAAACAGAGCTGTTGAGAACTTGCTGGAACTTAGCTAACGGTAACGTCGCAATTCCAGGCTCCACACCCACAGCGATATCGTTGGTGCCACTTAAATCATTAGGCTCCATTGGATTTGATCGTAGAGACATTCACGATGCGTTCACCATGTCCACCGATTTGTCGCCGTACCCAACCTTATGGAACCATGAAAGCGCTAAGATTCAAAGCGTCAGTCAAGAGCCAAACGCATACCTGCAGCCACGAACGTCCGCTGCCCCGGGACGGCCTCTCAAATCTGCCAGTTCGGTATGGGCTAGTGCAAGCCATTTAATGTTGGTAGAGAGAGTGCGGACCAACTCCCACCGTGTACTTGCGATTCGCAGCGAAAAGCCAACCCTAGGGAATACTTGGTGGGCGTTCAAGACAGATCTCAACGTCAAGCAACAAAAGGCCCTGACGCTTTGGCTTAACAGCTCACTTGGACTTCTACTAATGTTCGGCCGAAGGGTGACTACCCAAGGCGCATGGATGCAAATGAAAAAGCCCGCATGGGAGACTATGCCCGTGCTTAACGTCGCTGAGCTAACAGCGCCACAGCTTAACAAGCTGGCTTCTAAGTACGACCTTCTGGCCGAGTTACCACTTCTGCCCTTATCTAAGCTCGATAGCGACGTAACTAGAGGAGCAATCGACACGGCCATCTGCGACGCCTTGAACTTGCCGGCGCTTGACCATCTCAGGGATATGCTAGCCCGAGAGCCAGGACTTGGGGCGCGAGAGATCTCCGCAACTCCCGACACAACCCAGTCAACCGTTGTCGACGATCTGTTAGTTGATATCTAAGCGGCACGGTAGCACTGCAGGAGTTGGTGTTGAGCCTGTACTCCAATCGCCGCCAGGGTTGTACGTGACTGCCTCGTATCGCCACGCAGGAATTTTTTCGGCGCGGAGCCTTGACTGTGGCGTTATCCACAGTCACTATCCAGCACTTACAACTTCATACGTATCGCATGACCAAGACAGCTCACAAAGAAATTCCTAGCATTTTGATACTTGTAGGAGCGTTGGTCTTGGCCGTCTGCTTATGGCTCACATGGGTAGCAGTGGGCGCTGGGCTTGTCCATTCGCATCTAGCTCCTAAAGCACAAAGCAGTTCGTTCACGCCCCCCGGTTCGCCGCTAGCGCCGATCAGTGCAGCTGAAAGAGCGGCAGCGATGGCTGAACTTGGACAAGCAGGAGATGCTTTCGGCGGTGCGAATGCCTTATTCGGCGCCATTGCCGGCGCGTTACTGCTTTGGGCTGCCGTGCTACAGAGCCGATCCCTCACGCAGGCAAGAAGCGCGGCCAAAGCAGCCGAGGACGCGTATAAAGACGCACGCGCCGCCAATAGGCATGAGCAGTTCTCGTCCATGTTCTTTCAGATGCTTACGTTAAGTCGTCAGCTAGTCGAGAGAATTCATATTGGCGATAGCGGCAATGCTATAGAAACTTTGTCGAAACCTGAAGGTCGCCAAGGGTCCGCGGCCCTTGAAAGCCTCGCCTGGACTCTTTCGAACAGGGTTGAGGCAGGATATTCAGATTTGTCAGATCCAGAGCACAAAGCAAGCGTAATTGTCACCGCCTACATCGGGAACATATACAACACGCACCCTTCCGCGTTGGGCCCATACTTTAGACTGCTTTTCCAGACCTTCAAGTTTGTGGAGGAGGCAGATCTGGACGAGACAGAGCGAATACGTTTTGCCAATATCGCACGCGGCCAAATTAGTGAGGGTGCTGTGATGCTTCTGGCCGCCAATGGCCTAACAGAGCGCGGGCATCGGTTTATCCCCCTAATTGAGAAGTTCGGCTTACTCGAACACTTGCACAAAGATTATCGCGTTAAGTACAAGACAGCTCTAGCCATCGGTTATCGCCCTACGGCCTTCCTCGGGAGTAAGGAGCGTAAGGCTCACCGGTGGGAGCCCGAACCACTTCGGCCTGCGCACTACTTCACCACTTGGCCTGACGCAATCGACAAGCAAAGGCTTAGCTAGCAAGTAGAGATCGACCCATGCAAAATGGGCCGGGGACGCGACCGCAAACACGGCCGTTACGCCAGCGGCCTCCCAGTGGCATCGTTAGAGTCTGCACACAGGTAGCAATCCCGCACGTTGCTCGTATATGGATTGTCCAATACGGACCCCATTTGGGCATAGCGTTATCCCCGGTCCAATACCTAGGGTTGACAGGTTAAGGACATCATTGCTTAATGCACTCCCTTTTTGAACACTACGGGAGTTGTCATGTCGCGAGTCTTCGCTTATTGCCGTGTTAGTACGGTTGATCAGACTACAGAGAACCAGACGATAGAGATCGCAGCCGCAGGCTTTCAGGTCACTCCCCAGCGCACCGTTACGGAGACCGTCTCAGGCAGCGTCCCAGCTTTCGAGCGCAAGGGCTTCGCCGGACTAATCAACAGATTGGAGTCAGGAGACGTGCTGATCGTGACCAAGCTCGACCGCCTTGGCCGGAACGCAATGGACGTAAGAGCAACGGTTGAAGCGCTATCCAAGATGGGAGTCAGGGTGCATTGCCTGGCATTAGGAGGCGTGGACCTCACCAGCCCCGCAGGCAAGATGACCATGAGCGTTATCGCAGCGGTAGCGGAATTTGAACGCGATCTTTTAGTCGAACGCACTCATTCAGGCCTTGCGCGAGCAAAAGCCGCTGGCAAGACTTTTGGGCGGCCCAAGGCGCTCAGTGATGTGCAGGTATCGGACGCGCTTAAAAAACTCGCTACGGGCGGTTCTGTGGCCTCCGTGGCCCGGACAATGAAGACCAGCCGTCAGACAATCATGAGAGCACGAGACATGGCAGCCCAAGAGGCTTGAAAAACACCCCCTCACCGTCAAGGGCGGTTTGCCTCAATCAGAGGGGCACGGGGGCATATGGCAACCCACATCCTCAGAGGTGGCCCCGCGCTGTCTCAAATCAAATTCAGCTTTTGCCCTTGATGTTTGGCGTGAGCAGCTGATAAGCGTCTAGGTCAAACACTCTGGCCAAGCGTTCAATGTTATCGAGAGAGATGTTTCTCGCCTGCCGCTCAATGTGGCCGATGAACGTGCGATGAAAGCCGGATTCAAAAGCCAGCGTCTCTTGCGACCAACCTAGCTGCCCTCTTAATCGGATCAGATTTAACGCCAAAACCTCCCGAGCAGACTGGGCAGGCTTTTTGGCAGATGGGGCGGCGCGTGTCACTGCGCATGACTCTATGGACATGCCGCTTTTGCGTCAGCCGCTTTTAAGTCACATAATGCCGCACCTCAACAAGCTGAGCCGTAAGGCCCAAGGGACCGCAGCATGACCTCGACACACAACCCAAGTGGGTATGAATTCACAGAGAAAGACCTCTCACAGATCCGCCAAACCTTTGAGCGCACTCATGCCAGTACGGGGGTATCTGTTTCCGTCACAACAGGGAAGTCTCGAGGGTTTGCTGCCGTGCGCATCGGCATAGATGATGCGTCGCTAGGCGCGGCGCAAGACGTTGTGCTTATACAAAGTTGGAGCCTCGTTGAAGGTCTGATCGAGTTTGGTGTTCTGGCGGCGGCAGACAAGCAGCCTCTAACTGCGAATCACACGTTCACCACTTTGCTAGAAGCGCTGGTAATGACCGATGTATTTCTGCGCCAGCTGATTGACGGGCTACGACAAAAACGCATGGCGGCATCGGCAAAGACAGGTGCAAACTCCAACGGGCTTGAGGCCTTGAGCGACACAGACATCCGCTACGTAAGAAACTTCGCTAGGGACCTAGGCAACATCGCGGGAATGCAAGGCTTCGCGGAGTTCACTGAGGTAAGCGCTGGGGTGATGTCCATTGCTCTTGGCGTAACAAAGAAAGACACGACCATCATGCTTGGAACAGTAGCGGTAGTTTCGAAAGGAGGAGAAAGCTCCTGCACAGTACGAGACTTTGAAAACAGGCCGATGCCGGGTCTTGAGAACTACAGAACAATTTACTCAGCGCTGACGACTACCAGATCCTCATTCGAGAAGCTAGCTCAGCTCACAGCTAAGCATACCCGTCCTAGCCTCATGCAGCGCTTGTTCGGCTGAGAAGCATCAACGATACAGATAGAGCGCTGGTGCTCAGCAACTACGGAACGTGACCTCAAAACCTCAAGCCTTGTTATAGATCGTAGTCTTTTGGCCTTGAGACTTAGAGGCTCGGCCGAAGGCCTAAGGCTTGTCTTAGCCCTATCCTAGCGACTCTGTGATCGCTGTACCCAAGGGCTATTAGTCAATAGCTCTAGTTCTATCGCTTCTGTGCGTAGCCCTGGGTCCTTAGCTCTACTCTCAAGGCTTAGAGGGAGAGGCTCTAATTCTCGCTCTCAGTTCATAGCTTGTATTCTTGCTCTTAATCTATTGCTTAGTCTTGTAGCGTCTGTCTATTGCTATCAGTCTATTACTTATCAAGCTCTATTCCTTAGCTTCTATTCTTAAGCTTCAAGCCTTGAGCTTTCATAGATGGCTGTGCCTCTACCCTATTCTCTTAGTCCTATCCGTAGCTATGAGTCTTTGCTCTTTGTCTATAGCCTTCTATCTCGCTCTATCTCTTTAGCTTAGATTCTTAGCCTATCCATATCGCTCTGTCCTATGCTTAGTCCTTAGCCTCTGCTCCAGGGCTATCAGATGGTATTTGGGAGGGCTCGTCTAGCGCTTCTAAGAGCCCTAGGTAGCGCTTAGGGTAGCCTTATGTCTGGCTTAGGGTGGGCCTGTGCTTCATAGATACGCGAAGTATCTACCAGCATGGCTTTTGTGGGCCTTACGCTCTGTGTCGCTGCGCCCAATAGAGGCCTTATGCGGAGGGTAGTCCTGTGTCTCGCATAGCGGGTGTGCGGCCCTTTGTGCTATGCGTCTCCAGTGTAGTATAGGTCCCGATTCGCTACTAGCGGAGAGGCACTATGGGTATGCGCTTGATCTCTTCAGCCATCCGCACCAGGGGCATACTCCCATAAGAACGACTCACCGACCCAGTTCCAGCGTGTCCCGTGATCGCATCTCGGACCTCTTCCGAAATGCCGACTTGACGACACGAGGTTATAAAGGTGTGGCGAAAGCCATGCGACGGATTTGCGGGGCTAACTAGGCCTACCGTATGGCGCAGGTAATGCGCCCATCGCTTACCGAAGTTCGTTCCGTAATAGCCGTCTGGATTGCGGGCCAACAGCGGAAAAAGCTGCCCTCCCTTTTGCCGGTCTGCGTATGCAAGGAAGCCCAGTACGACCAGATGTGGATGAAGCGGGATAAGCCGACGGCTCCCCAAGGTCTTAACGCTACGTCCAGCGTCATCGTCGTCCTCAAGGGCCAGGATACTCAGATGCCATATCCCCTCTTGATCGAGCACGTCCTTCGCGGATAGTTGGGCAAGCTCTTCGCGCCGTGCTCCTGTGTAGTACATCAAAAGAGGCATCCAGTACCAAGCCTCTCCGAAATCTGCACGGGGAGCCGCCCACTCTACTTGGGTGTATATGGGGCTCTGGAAGATTACGCGTAACTCCTCTTGGTTATATTCCTTTCGCCGCCTGCTAGCTGCGCTTCGATTGGTCGCAGCTTTAGCTGCACCTTTGGCAGCTCCACCGGCAATAACCGGATTCTCATCAACCTCACCCATTCGCAACGCATACCCCATCACTGCTGAAACCGTACGCAGCTTATTGCGGATGGTTGCCTCTTGAATGCGGGGTAGTCCCTCGGCATTTGCTTTCGCTATCAATTCCTTCGCACTTAGTTTGCGTATACCTTCACCTTTAACGGGCAACTGAGCCATATAGCCCCAGTACTGACGTATGACATCGCGGGTGATGTCGCGCACGGGGACATCGCCGAAAAGCTCTGCAAACTGCTGAATAGTTGCTCGAAAGCTCAACAGTGTTTTGCGAACACTCCTGACATCGCCGTCGGTGAGGACCTTATGTTGTGCGTAATCCTCGAAAACGGACATTAGGCGTTTGCTCTCCCGGCTTTTGAGCGGTGGCTTTTTCTCTACGCTCAAAGGCTCGTCAGGCAACACACTACCTTTTGTTTGCCAGTCGCCCTCACTGCGTCGAAGTGCGGTATCCGAGAGCTTCAGCAAGTGGGCTCGAAAAACATCGGTTAGGCGGCCATGATTGGCCGAACCGGGGGAGGGCATGGGTATGTTGTTCTGTCTGAGAGCCGCTTTTATTGCCGCATTCACCGATGTCGATATGTCCAGATCAGGATCGTCACGCATCCCCTCGGCGAGGCTAACCAACGGAGCATGGCTTTCGTACCGGTCTGGCGCCTCCTCAATGATGGTTCGGCCGTCCACGAGGTATCGGGCAAAGTTACCGCTGGCCTCTAACTGGGCAAGTTCCGTCTGATACCAGCGACTTGCCAGCAACTCAATGTCCCTGGGTGTTAGCGTCTGGACGCCTTCCAATTGAGCCCGAGCCAGAGCAAATGCTGCTTTGCAGCGCAAAAGTTCCTCAGCCTCTCGAATTTCAGCCACGGCGGGATCAGAGGTTTTCAGGGAGCGCTTGTACTCGAAACCAAGCAACCCACGGAGCTCCTTGGGCACCCTACGGCGAAATTGGAAGATGCCCGAAGGGGCGCGTACCGGGAGGGCCATAAAACGGCGTAGACGCGCGATTTTGGGGCCCGCGTTCCGAGGTGTCGAAGTTGTCACAGTGTACCTACTTGGTGTACCAAACCAAGGGGTTAGCGACATTCCAGAATTGAAAAAGCCCTTGAGTCCGTTAAGAATCAAGGGCTTGCGCATCTGGTGGCCTGGGGCGGAATCGAACCACCGACACAAGGATTTTCAATCCTCTGCTCTACCGACTGAGCTACCGGGCCAAGCCTAAGATTATATATCAGGCGGCGCGCTTGCCCCGGGTCAGGTCGACGCCCAACTGCTTGAGCTTGCGGTACAGGTGGGTTCGCTCCAGGCCGGTCTTTTCCGCGACCCGGGTCATGGAGCCGCCCTCCTTGGCGAGGTGAAATTCAAAATAGGCTTTTTCGAACTCGTCACGCGCGTCGCGCAATGGTTTTTCCAGCAGAAAGCTTTGCGTGGCCTGGGGGCCCAGGTCCACCGCGACCTGCATGACCTGGCCGGTCATCGCGGCCTCCACCGTCATGTCCACGGCGTGCAGCAGCGCGGCGGGAGCGGCCAGGGGTTTGCGGCCTGCTGCTTTGACCAGGCCTTGTTCGACAGCCTTGAGCAATTTTTGCAGCGTGATGGGTTTTTCCAGGAAGGCCATCGCGCCGATCTTGGTGGCCTCGACCGCGGTGTCTATGGTCGCGTGGCCGCTCATCATGATCACCGGCATGGTCAGGAGTCCGCTCGACGACCACTCCTTGAGCAGGGTGACACCGTCTGTATCGGGCATCCAGATGTCGAGCAGCA
>CAZIYA010000002.1:0-76811 GCA_964543355.1 uncultured Polaromonas sp. | reverse complement strand
ACTCCGTGAGCCAACCGCCCCAGGATGGGGGGAATTCCCTATTTTGCAGGCAAGGCTGTGGCTAAGATACCGGGCAGTTACCCGAATTCACCCTGACTTTCAACCACAACGGAGCACCCTCATGGCAGACATCAAAGCAGCCTTCGACAAGGCAATGGCCGATTCCAAAAACCTCAGCGAGCGCCCCGACAACGCCACCCTGCTGAAAATTTACGCACTGTACAAACAGGGCAGCACCGGCGACAACACCGACAAAAAGCCCGGCTTCGGCGACATGGTGGCCCGCGCCAAGTGGGACGCCTGGAACAGCCTGAAGGGCACGTCGCAGGAAGATGCGATGCAGCAATATGTGGATTTGATTGAGTCGTTGAGCTGAACGATACAGGGGGTGGCTGGCCTTAGCTTCAGGTTGCCCTGCCATGCCTCCGCTCCAGACTCTGGACATGCTCAACGTCTGTTTCTTTGGTGATGGAAAGGCGTGCTGTTTCCAGCCTCCCCACACAAAATTGCATTCGATTGAGTGAAATGACTTCGACGGTTTGCTCGCGGATGTGCTCGATGAACCCGGAAAGTCTAAAAACTCCGTAAGGAACTTCGGTCTTGAACTCTGCGTCGCCCGTGAAGACGACAACCGACTTGACAATATCAGGAGGCAGAAAATCAAGAAGTTCTCGCACCGCGCGAACATGCCGAAGATTCTGGATGATTGGGTTCTGGAACTGGAACTTTCCGTTGAAAAGGACTTGGGTCCAACTGGCGTGATTCGCGTTCGCGAAGATCCAGCCTTTGTAGTCCTTTGTTTCGATCACGAAGACGCCAAATCGAGAAACGAGGATGTGGTCAACCTGAGTTGTGCCATCCTTCAATTGAAGGGTGACGTGATTCATCAGGTGGTAGTTAGGGGCACCGAAGTGCTCCCTTGTGGCGACAGAAAGCCGGACTTCGCCGCGATTCTGAAAAGCGTGGGCCCGGTAGACGCCGTGACCGAACGCAAAACCGATCGCAAGTGCTAAGAGGACGTAGAGGATGGTATCCACGCTCTTGTGCGGCTTAACGTCTGAATTCGCCGGATTGTGCGGCTTTTCGCGCAGATCCTGTGAAATGATGGGTCGGGCAGCATTTCATTACTCGCTCCCAGCGTCGACTGACTGCGGCATCCCGGGCGGAAATGCAGAAGACGGCTTTGTGCTCAACTCTAGGAGCCGCGCAAATATCTTTTCCTCTGCCTTCAATGGTGCTTGCATGTTCTGTTGCCCAAAGAACGCAGCAAGGAAACCGCAACCAACGTGCAGCGCGCCGATTAAGATCTCTTCAAGATGACGCACAGTTGCGGCCTGAAATGCCTCAGCAGTTTTTTCGCCCTTCAAATGCGCCGAGTAGAAGTAGCTTGCCCCGAACGGTGAACCATGAATGATCTCGGATGAAAGTGAGTGGATCAGACCATAAGCTGCAAGGAGGCGCGCCCCAGATCGCCGGCCAGCTACTTCGCCAACTCTCCTTATGCGGCTTGGCACGTCAAGGTTGGTCCATGAGCCGTTGCCTTTACCACTGAATTCGGGATACTCCTGCGCAAGCGTGGCCGTCGGAGCAGGGTCGGAGCGAAGCTCGATTGAGAACTCACCACTTCCAAATTTTCTATTGTGATGACGCCAACCTGCAAAGTCGATGTACCGGATGGCTCGCGCGGCCACTTTGTCCGATTCAGTCAAGAGATAGCTAGCGTTCACGAAGGATTCGATTGCTGATCGGGCGACCGGATACGCATCTCGAACCGGTATGCCACGAAGTTTCGCCATACGAAGCAACGTTTCGAGTGACTGGCCTGCGACCATCGCCAGAAACGTGCTTGCGCGCCTCTGTCCGTCACCAAGCGTACAAGTTAGCTTTTCCCCTTCGAAGGTTGCTGGACCTTCGGACGCGACGAAAAGCGCGAGGCGAAGAAACTCCTGCTGCAGCATTGCCAAGCCACGCAGGGCATCAAGGAGTGGGAGTTCTTCGGTAGCCGAGCGGCGCTTCATGGAGTGCATACGAACATTTGCAGGGCCGGGACAGGTACTGCCTTGGCCACGACGACCTCGCTGCCAGCGCTGGCCGGCGAATTTTTCATCGCTTCCGTTGCCGCTTTTACGTTCCGGCGCAGGTCGATCTTTTGGTCTCTTGCATAGATGAAGTCACCCAGATAGACGATTCGGCCCGCTGGAACTTCGAATACCAACGGACTGGTTTCGCCCCGAACGACCGTGTTGCCTCCGCTTCCGGCATAGTATCCAGGCGCGACATCAAAGAAGAAGTATTCGATTTGTTTGCTTGTTGCCGCTTCCAGCCTATTCCATCGCCAGCAGTTACCGACCGTGGTCTTACGCGCCATGTCGTATTCGATGAACCGAACAGGAAACTTTGGGTAACCCCAATCTCCTTCCAACCCAACTCCCACGATCACGAGCGCGCGATCAGAACTGGGCCGGTAGACAGGCTCATCAACTCGCGAAACATCATTGAGCAAGAGACAACCGGTCAGCAGCGGTACAGAGAGCACGATCGCAAAGGCACTGACGTAGCGCATCGGGCGGCTAACGTCGGAGTTGACCGGCGACCGAGAGGCGTGTGCGCGAAGCACTCCAGCATATGGGCGTCCGTGTCGGCCTGTTAGACGGCACTGCGTGCTTTCGAGAGAACTTGCAGCACAAAGGCCTCCTTGGCGGCAGTGTAAGCGCGACGGTCCTGGGAGAAGCGGTGTGCCAAGTCCCTCTTCAAGGCACAGTAGGCTGCAGCGTCACCTTCATTCGCACGGAGACGATCTCGGAAAAACAAGTGGTCGGACCAAAAGGCCGAGTGCTCAACTGTCAGCGACAGATGATGCGTGCGACATGTTCGAGGGCCGTTCACCAGAAGGACCCGCTCTGCCCAAGAGTCGTCCGGCCGGTACTCGTAGCCGTTCAGCTCGAGAAATGGTATCAGGGCAACGGCATCAGGCATAGCCATAACGGACGCCATGACGTCCACTATTGGTTTCGCGTCCATGCCGGGTACCGCCGTGCTTCCGACGTGTTCAATGCGGCGCAGCATGGGTCCGGCTAGACAGCGTAGGCGCGCAGCCTCGATCTCGAACAACTCCGGCCAGATCGGCTGATACGGGATCAGTTGAACTTTGCCTCGTTCGAGACCTAACGCCGTAGAACCCAGGGGCTGCTCCATGTGTCTGTGTGCCGTCTAACGTCAAAGCTGCCCAGCACTCAGCACGCGCCGCGAAGCGGCATCCTGCTGCTGCGTGTCTGCGCCGAGCGAAATGTTAGACATGTCTAGTTACGTGGTTTGTTTTAGATGAATGCATTCCGGCTGGCCTCGGACCGCAGTCCAGTACTCACGCCTTGCATCGTCATCGATTTCGATAATACCGCCGTACATCGTATCGCCACCCTTCTTCTTTGGGCCAGAGATCCAGTAACGCGCTCCGGACTCTTCCTCGATGCAGTTATATTTGTAGCCGGACTTCGTTTTCAGAAAACGCTTCCCGGCGTACGTATAGGAGCGCGTCGAGCGCGACATCTCCACCCAGCCAATGCGGCCCGCGCCGCTCAAGCCACCTGCTTTGTTCTCGATATACATGATGCGCTTCATGCTTTGACTCTCGCTCTAAATGTCTAACTCAATGTATGCCGCACGGCCCTCGGTATAACTTGGCCGCTGCGGTATAACTCGGCCCACCGATTTGTTGCCAAGTCCTTGTTGTACCAAGAGTTTTTATGCATGGACGCTTCCTGTCATGTAGTTAAACCGCACACCAAACACCGCATGATTCTAGGATCGGCAGGGTCTTATAGCCAAATCTGCCTCAGGCCCTTATCCCACAAGCGCCACCAGCTATCAATAACGTAGCGTATGGTCGCTCACCCCACAACCCCACGTTGCCTCAGCGCCCCGATCTGCGCCTCCGTCAATCCCACCTCACGCAACACAGCATCAGTGTCCTGGCCCACGACCGGAGCATTGAAGCGCACTCCTGCCCGAGCCTTTGCGACCGCAATCCAGGTGCTTTCGTCAAGATCGAGTTCGGGAAAGGCGCGAACTGCTGGAGTGATGAGCGTGTCACCGATCTCAGCCATTACCCCGGCAACCACATGTCGAAGCTCCTGCGCATGCTCCGGTGAAACGTCTGCGATGGCTTCACGCAATGCCTCATTGAGTGCCGCCATCGCGTCAATCCCTCCATCTCGAAGGGCACGAGCGCAAGTGATGGTTGGAGGGGTCAATTTTTGCTCCTGCGAAACAACTTCGTTTTTTTGCGGCCTAACGTCCGCGTTAACAGGCGGCTGCCGGGCGTGGCTGACAGCTTGGGTGCAAAACCCGGCACGGCGATTTCCGAGTTGTCGTCCATCTGAACTTTTTGCAGCATGCCACGCTATCCAGCATCGCTTCAGGCGTCATCGCGCGGCGTATAGCGGAGGAAGGATGTTCTCGAGCATGCTGACCTCCTCGACGTTGTGCGTGAGCCAGGCCGTGCCCATCTCGTCTGAAAAGACCTTTGGCCGGACGAAGTAGTTGAAGGGGCGTCGGGACAGGCCGGCAGCGGCGCCCACCGTCATGCGGGACCTGTAGCTCGCACCGCCTGTTGCCTGCCCCAAACGGTGCTCCAGCCTGAAGACCTCCACACCGGCGATTCGCCTCACGAGCGCGATTCCCTCTTCATCGAGCTTCTCGACCCACTCTGTCGAGTCCACGTAGTAGGCAGGGTTCGCCGCGAAGGCTTCGACGATGCGGAAGTGCGCTCCCTGTCCGGTTCCTCCTGTGGGCGACTTTGCCGCCAGCTCCCAGTGGATGTGGTCGCGGGGATGCCACAGCAGGTACCGCGGATAGGTTCGTCCTTCCCAGGTCATCGTCTGACCGAGGGTCTCGAACCACCAGCGAAGCATGGCCGGCGTGACGCCTCGCACCGTGTCGTGCGCGATCGTGAGCTCCAGTTGGCCGGTGGGGAGGATGGCCTGTGTTGTCTTCGCGGAAGCCACAGGTTTCATGGGGCCGGCACGTGGCCGCTCCGGAAGAATGGGCAAGCGCATGTAGGAATGGAGTGGTTGGTGACGTGACGCCAACTCTACCCGCCTCATTCCGGGTTCGGCAAGATTGATGGTAAAATATGCCACCAGCCCTTATCCCGCAAGCGCCACTAGCTATCAATAAAGTAGCGAAAAGCCGCTCACTTCACAACACCACGCAGCCTCAGTGCACCGATCTGCGCCTCCGTCAGCCCATATACGGACTAGGCGTCATCGCTGACCACCGAGATTGAGCATGACGACGCCACCCACTACGCAAACAAGTCCGAGCGTCTTGATGTAGCCCATCTGCTCCCCGTAGAACGCGATGCCGACCAGGGCGGTTGCTGCTGTGCCGCTTGCGGCCCAGACTGCATAGGTTATTCCCATCTCGAGCTGCCGCATGGCAACTGCCATGAGCCAAATGGCAAGCGTGTAGCACGCTGCCGCTGCTCCAGAAGGGACGAGTTTGGAGAAGCCATCCGAGTGCTTGAGCGCAACTGTTCCGACGACTTCTGCGATGACGCTGACTGCGATGAGCAGCCAGGCTGACAGGCTGGATTTCATTTGGCACCTCTGCCGAACTTGCCCGTTTGTCACTTGTACCGAGTGACACGAGCAGTGCGGTTGAGCGGTACCTATAGAAAGCCGACAGTGTATCAAGACAGCGGCTTGATTGCCACTTACGTCAGACAGAGGCGCGCGCGTGCATGACGCCTGACGTAAAGTCAGGTTGCGGGACGCTAGCCATCAGTGATTTCCGCGTGCACGCCCAGTTCAAGGAGCTGCTTCAACAACGCTTCCGCAGCCTTTCGAGAAGAAACATTCAGGACCACCCGTTCGCCGGCGAGTACACGGTCAGTTGTCGCCTTGGCCTGAGAAAGTGACATACCAAGGGAGTTCTGCAAGAGGGAGGTGTGGGACACCTTTCGAAATCCAGGGCTCCAGCCGACAATACAGATTGAATGCATTCAGAGCAATCTAGCTATTGATCATTCTTTGGCTCGCGACGCCAGGTAATTTTTTGCCCGCTCCCGAACCGCCAATATCCGGTCGCGAGCAATACCTCTTGCCTCGAATAGTTCGTCCAGCGGAGCGTATGCCAGTTCCTCCAAGGTTGTGTGGCCGGCGTCTGCGAGTGACGTTGCCTCCATCCGAGGGATATCCAGCACGCTCACAAATAGCGCGACGGCAGCTGCGTTCTTTTCTCCGTTGGCCATTCATCCCCTGCAGCGACGATTAAGTTCAGCCCACCACGCGTCATACTCGGTATCGTCCGCGAATGCACGACGCGGGAGTACGTGAAAAAGGTAGGCATTGATTCTGACGAGGATCAGCCTGCGCGAGCGAATGGGCTTCTGGAGTCCAGCCCAGGCCTGTACGGACTCGTTTTGACTGGTTTTCTCGCGAAATCCAAGTTCGGTGATCTCGAACTGATGCTCGCCAGTCACTCCCGCCTTGTCAGTCGACTGCGCCAGGATCCAAAGGAGGCTGACTGAACAGCTTACGAAGAACGCCGAAAAACCCCCTGCTGCAGATGCAATGAAAAGTACCAACCAGTCTTGCGGGGTTTGGGGGTTTCTCGTGAAGTAGAGGAATGCACCGACTGCAAGGACGAAGATACCGATGCCCTTGAGGCTGCTGGGCGATTTTGCCAAGAGCAGGACGTTCGCGCTCGCAATATCTGACTTGCTGAGGGTGACGCGAAGATGCATGTGTTTGTGCGGCCTAACGTCAAAGCTGCCCAGCACGCGGCAAGCGCCGCGCAGCGGCATTCTGCTGCCGCGTGTCCGCGCCGAGCGAAATGTTAAGTTGCAGTCTCATGTGAGTGCGAAAAAACGCCGAACTAAGTGCCTCTTCGGGTAATGGCCACGCCCACGATGCAGAACGCCAAACCGACGCCAGTCCATAGCGCACCTCCGATAACGTGGCCCAAACTATCTCCAAACGCTGCTGCCACCAACATCGTAAGGCCACAAATGGCTTTGCACGTCCCGTCGCCGTTCTAGTGGTGCGCCAAGCCACAGACGTGCACCGAGAAACAAGCCAGTCAGGCCGAGCAAAAGGAGGAATGCAGCGAGGAGGCGAGATGTCTTCACGCGACTTAACTCACTGTATACCGCACAACCCGCGGTATAACTTGGCGACCGCGGCATAACTCCGTTCGCTGATTTGCCGCCAAGTCCTTGTCGTACCAAAAGTTTTTATGCATGCACGCCCCTGTCATGTAGTTAAACCGAGCACCAAACGCTTCCCGATTCTAGGTGGGACATGCCTTATAGAAAAATGTGCCGTTGGCCCTTATTCCATGTGCGCCAACAGCTATCAATAGCGTAGCATTCAGTCGCTCACCCAACAATGCCACGCTCCCTCAACGCACCAATCTGCGCCTCCGTCAACCCAACCTCACGCAGCACCGCATCAGTGTCCTGTCCCAAGGCCGGAGCATTGCGCCGCTGGCTACCGGGGGTCGCCGAGAGCTTGGGCACAAAGCCCGGTACGGCCAGTTCCGACCCGTCGTCCATTTGCACTTTTTGCAGCATGCCGCGCGCGGCGTAGTGCGGGTCGGCGGCAATGTCGGCGACGGTATAGATTTTTCCTGCGGGTACTTCGGCGCTTTCCAGTGCTGCAAGTACTTCTTCCACCGTCAGTCCCGCTGCCCATTGGCCAATTGCTTCGTCCAGCTCCTGCACGCGCAGCACGCGGCCGTCGTTGCTGGCCAATGCGTCGTCGTTGGCAAGGTCGGGCCGGTCTATGCAGAGCATCAGGCGTTTGAAGATGCTGTCGCCATTGCCGGCGATGAGGGCATACGCCCCATCTTTGCAGCGGTAGGCGTTGGTGGGTGCAATGCCGGGCATGGCGCTGCCGGCCGGGCCGCGCACTGCGCCGAAAGCGCTGTATTCGGGAAGCAGGCTTTCCATGCAGTTGAAGACCGCTTCGTACAGCGCCACGTCAATAACCTGGCCCTTGCCTGACGCATGGCGGTGCTGCAGCGCCAGCAAGATGCCGATCACGCCATGCAGTGCGGCCAGCGTGTCGCCAATGCTCACGCCGACGCGCACCGGCACGCGGCCGGGCTCGCCGGTCAGGTGGCGCAGGCCGCTCATGGCTTCGGCCACCACGCCAAAACCGGGGCGGTCTCGGTAGGGTCCGGTCTGGCCGTAGCCGCTGATGCGCAGCATGATGAGCCGCGGGTTCAGCTTGAGAAGATCATCGGGGCCCAGGCCCCAGCCTTCCATGGCGCCGGGCCGGAAGTTTTCGATCAGCACGTCGGCGTCCAGCGCGAGTTTGCGCACGATGTCCTGCGCTTCAGCCTGGCGCAGATCGAGCGCCACCGAGCGCTTGTTGCGCGACTGCACCTGCCACCAGACCGAGGTGCCGTCTTTCAGCAAGCGCCATTTGCGCAGTGGGTCACCGCTGCGCGGGGCTTCGATCTTGATGACGTCGGCGCCAAAGTCGGCCAGCGTCTTGGCGGCAAAGGGCCCGGCGATGAGCTGGCCCAGTTCCACCACCTTCAGGCCGGCCAGCGGGCCCGGCTGGGCCGTGGCCGTCATTTGGCCGCGGGTTTCTTTTTGGCGGCAGGCTTTTTCTGCGCCAGCAGCGCATCGAGGTTCTTGACGATTTCGCCCTCGATCTTGTCCTTGAAGGCGCCGAGCAGGAAACCCAGCCTGGCGTTGAGCTCGAACAGGTCTTCGGTCACCTTGAGCGTGCCGCTGACGCCCGAACGCGTGAAGCTGACCTCATCCTCGCTGGCGCCTTCTTCATAGGTGCAGCTCATGTCGAACTTTTCCTCGACCTGCTCGGCCCATTTGAAAGCGATCTTGCGCGCCTGGGCGAGGCCCAGGGTGTGCTCGCGCTCGATATGGATGTCAGCCATCGGGTATCTCCTTGTTCTGGTTGGCCATGAAAGTTTGGAGCAGGGTGTGCCGCTCCTGTTTGGGCAGGGCCGCCAGCCGCTTGACTGCGGCGTAAAACCGCCGCCAGTCCTTGTCTTCGCGCACAAACAGCGCCTCGAAGCCCGGGGCCATTTCATCATAGGCGGCCAGCGCGCCCAGCGAGGCGTTGTTGGTGCTGGCCACCCAGCGGTCATAACCCGCGAAGCCGTCCCATCCGGCCTTGAGCTCGGCATAACGTGCGTGGAAGGCCTGCATTGCTACTCTTTTCATAGCTGCTTGCGCCCGCCGATCAAGGGCTGAGGCCATATTTGGCTTGTAAATTTCGCTGAGTTCGCGGCGCAGGCCCAATGTCAGCGTGCGGAACTGCAGGCGGCGTTCGTTGTACAGGGCGTACTCCTTGCGGGCGGCGGGGCTGCCGTGCTGGCTCAGCCAGCGCACGCTGCCCAGGCGTTCCACGGCGGTGGCAAAGGATTCGTTGAAGGTCATGTCGTCGGCGGCATACACCACCTGGTGCGCCAGCTCATGAAAGATCAGCCGCGCCAGTTCGCCTTCGGGGTAGCCGATGAAGGTGTTCAGCAGCGGGTCGCCGCCGGCCCAGTTCATCCAGCCCAGCGTGGAATAAGCCGGCACGCCATAGACGCTGACTTCCAGTCCCTCGGCCCCCAGTTTTTTCGCTTCGGCGCGTGCTTCGGTTTCCTCGAAAAAGCCCTTGTAGCCGACGCAGCCAGTGACCGGGAAACACCAGGTATGCAGGGCCAGCGAAAACTCGGGCGCGGCGGTCACATTCCACACCACGGCCTTGCGGCGCAGGTCGGCATAACGCTGGTAACTGGCGTTGTCGGGCAGCTGGAGTTCGCTCACCGCAAAGCGCCGGATCTTTTGCGACAGGGCCAGGCGGGCCTTGAGTTTTTCAGGGGTCTCGCTGTCCTGCAGCCAGTCGTCCACCGGCCGGGCGGCATTGATCAGCTGCAGGTGGCCGCTGACCGACTGCCAGTAATAACCCAGGCTGGTGCAGCCGGGCAGGCCCAGCAGCAGGGTGCCTGCAAACAGGGCAGCGGTTCTGGGGGATATCCGCAGGGAAGGCATGTTGCGTCAGGATGCCATCGCGGCGTCCGCCTGCACTTCGACCAGGCAGTCGTAAAACACCGGGCCATGGCCCAGATCGGTCAGGTGCTGGCTGGTCAGCTGGTTGACGTTGGTGCCGTCCATCCCCAGCTTGCGCCACCAGATGCCCAGGCCGTGGACCACCCCTGGCCGGGCGCGTGTGGACACCTCAGCCTTGACCCGGTAGTCGCCGCGCTGGTTGAAGACCTTGACGACGGTGCCGGTGGTGATGCCGCGTGCCAGCGCATCGTCCGCGTGTATCTCCAGCACCGGCTCGCTTTCGATATCGCGCAGGCTTTTGACGTTGACGAAGCTGGAGTTCAGGAAGTTGCGTGCCGGCGGCGAGATCATCGCCAGCGGGAAGCTGGCCGAGCTGCCGGCCGCTTCGTGATTGGGCAGATGGCCGGGCAGGCCGTCCAGCCCCTGCGCGGCAAGGCGCGCGCTGAAAAATTCGCATTTGCCCGAAGGCGTGGGGAAGCGGCCTTCGGCAAACGGCGCGTCGGGTACCGGCAGCGTGGCGAACCCCTTGTCCAGCAGTTCATTGAAATCAACCCGGTCGCCGTCCGGGTGGCTGAAGGCCACGCGGCACAGGGTTTCGTCGTCGTCGGCAAAGCAGGGCTCGGTCCATCCCATGCGGGCCGCGAGCCCGCGGAAAATTTCGGTGTTGGGCCGGGCCTGGCCCACGGGTGTTATCGCCGGCCGGTTCAGCAGCACATCGGTGTGGCCGTAGGCGCCGTGCACGTCCCAGTGTTCGAGCTGCGTGGTGGCCGGCAGGATGAAGTCGGCATAGTCGGCGGTGTCGGTCTGGAAGTGCTCCAGCACCACGGTGAAGAGGTCCTCCCGCGCAAAGCCCTGCACCACCTTGCCCGACTCCGGGGCCACGGCCACGGGGTTGCTGTTGTAGACCACCAGCGCCTCGATCTTCGGGCCGAAAGCCGCAGAACTGTCCCGGAGCAGGTCGTCGCCGATGCTGACCATGTTGAGCATGCGCGGCTGCCTGCCGGCGAGCAGGTCGGGCCGCTGCAGGGCCGCCCGGTTGACCGGAAACGTGCCCGAGCTTGACAGCAGCATGCCTCCGGCACGGTGCCGCCAGGCGCCGGTCAGCGCCGGCAGGCAGGCCACCGCGCGGGTGGCGTTGCCGCCGCCGCGTACGCGCTGCATGCCGTAGTTCAGGCGTATCGCCGCAGGCTCCCCGTTGACGAAACACTGGCCATAGTCGCGCGCCAGCGACCGCACCTGTTCCGCCGGGATACCGCAAACCTCTGCGACGCGCTCCGGATTCCATAGCAGCGCACGCTCGCGCAGCAAGGGCCAGCCGACGGTATAGCTCTCGATGTAGGCATGGTCCAGCCAGTTGTTGACGATCAGCTCATGCATCAGGCCCAGGGCCAGCGCGGCATCGGTGCCGGGCCGCAGGGCGATGTGTTCGTGGCATTTCTCGGCGGTTTCGGTTTTGCGCGGGTCGATGCAGATGATTTTTGCGCCCTGGCGCTTGGCCTCCTGCACGTAACGCCAGAAGTGCAGGTTGCTGGCAATCGAATTGCTGCCCCAGATCAGGATGAGTTTGGACTCGGCAAAAAACTCGACCTTCATGCCCACCTTGCCGCCCAGTGTCTGCACCAGGCCCTCGCCGCCGGCGGCTGAACAGATGGTGCGCTCCAGCAGTGAAGCGCCCAGCTTGTTGAAAAAGCGCGCCGCCATGCTTTCGCTTTGCACCAGGCCCATGGTGCCGGCGTAGCTGTAGGGCACGATGGCTTCAGGGTTGCGCTGCGCGATGGCTTGCAGCCGGCCGGCAATCTCGCCCAGTGCGGCGTCCCAACTGACGGGCTCGAATTTTCCCGAGCCCTTGGGCCCTACCCGCTTGAGCGGTTGCAGGATGCGCTCGGGGTGGTAGCTGCGCTCGGTGTAGCGCGACACCTTGGTGCAGAGCACACCGCCGGTCTGCGGGTGTTCCGGATTGCCCTGGACCTTGACCGCCACGCCGTCTTCCACCGTGGTGAGCAGGGCGCAGGTGTCCGGGCAGTCATGCGGGCAGGCGCCGCGCACTTTGACCGAAGCTTTCGTGAAACTGACACTAGGGGAGATGCGGATGGAGGAAGGCATAAATAAGAACTACATTTTCTTACAAGGAGTCGTTCCTGGCTGGACGGTCAAGGAAAACCATCATGAAGACATTTCAAACTCTGGCGCGCGCCCTGATCGTAGCGGCTCTGCTGCTGGCAAGTACATCGGGGCGTACCCAGGACGGCGTCAGCAAGACAGGCATTGTGCTAGGGCAATCCCTGGCGCTGACGGGGCCGGGTTCCTCGCTGGCCCAGCCTTTTTACCAGGGGGCCAAGCTTTACTTCGACAGCGTGAACGCGGCCGGCGGCATCCATGGCCGCAAGATCGAGCTGGTCACGCTGGACGACCAGGGCAACCCGGCCAACACCGTGGCCGCCACGAAGAAGCTGCTTGAACAGGGGGTGCTTTCGCTGTTCGGTTTTTACGGCTCGCCGCAAGTGACGGCAGCCTACCCCTTGATCAAGGACAGCGATGTCCTGCTGTTCGCACCGATGGCGGCGGCCGACGAGTTTCGTGGCGCGCTGTATGGCAACGTTTACTCCCTGCGTCCCGGTTATTCGGAAGAGGCGGCGGCCATCACCAGACACGCCGCCACGCTGGGTGCGCGCAAGCTTGCCATCCTGCATGCGAGCGACGGCGAATCCATGGCCGCGCTGGATTCGGCCCAGCGGACCATGACGAGCATGGGGGCCAACCTGATTGCCACCGCGCCTTTTGCCGGCGCCAGCCTGGCCGGCAGCGTGGGCAAGGCGCTGGCCGCGGCTCCGGAGTCTGTCCTGGTGATCAGCGACTCCCAGGGTGCGGCCGCAGCGATACGCGAACTGCGGACCAAGGGCTTCCGCGGGCCGATTTACGGTTTTTCCAATACCGGCGAAAGCCTGCTGGCCGAGCAACTGGGCAAGGGCGGTGCCGGCGTGGTGGTTGCCCGTGTGGTGCCCAAAAGCGACAGCAGCAAGGTGCCGCTGGTGCGCGAGCTGCAGGCCGAAGCCGCTGCCGCCAAGCTGGGCAAGCCCAATGTGTACATGCTCGAGGGCTACATCGCCGCCCGGGTTTATGTCGAAGCCTTGCGGCGCGCCGGCAAGGACCTGACGCGCGCCAAGCTCCAGAAAGCCATCGATACGCTGGACGACGTCAGCGTCGGCGGTTTTCGGGTTCATTTCATTGACGACCACGTCGGGTCCCGGCTGGTCGAGCTGGGCTTGATCGACTCGCAGGGGCGGGTGCGTGAATAGAAGGTATCACCGCAGGATTCAGGCGTGAATCTGGCGCCATGGTTTCGTTCAATGGAGGCAACCGCCGCCATGAACCACTTTTCAGGGAAACACCAATGAAAACATCTCACGCCCTGAGGCAAACCCTGGCTGCGGCGGCTTTGCTGCTGGCCAGCGCCCTCAGCTTTGGCCAGGACGGCGTGAGCAAGACCCATATCCTGTTGGGGCAGTCCCTGCCTCTGACCGGTCCGGGTTCGTCGCTGGCCAAGCCCTTCCATCAGGGGGCCAAGATGTACTTTGACCGCGTCAACGCGGCCGGCGGCATCCATGGTCGCCAGATCGAACTGGTCACACTGGATGACGAAGGCTACGCGGCGACCACGGCGGCAAACACGCAAAAACTGCTGGGGCAGGGAGTGTTTTCCCTCTTTGGCTTTTATGGCTCTCCCCAGGTCACCACGGTTTACCCGTTCATCAAGAACAGCGAAACAGTTCTGTTCGCGCCCATGGCTGCCGCCGATGAATTCAGGGGCCCTCAGTACCCCAACGTTTATTTGCTGCGTCCCGGCTATTCGGAAGAGGCCGCAGCAGTGGCAAAACATGCTGAAACCCTGGGGGCCCGAAAGTTTTTCATCCTTTACGCAGGCGACAGCGAATCCCAAGCGGCGCTGGATTCGGCAACACGGGTCTTCACCAGTCTTGGCGTCAATTTGCTGGGCAAAGACACCCTGGGTTCCGCTGGGCTGGCGGCCACAGTCGACAAGGTGCTTGCGGCCCGGCCTGAATCGGTTCTCCTGATCAGTGATTCCGTTGCCGCTGCTCCTGCGGTGCGCGCCCTGCGTGCCAAGGGTTTCCGTGGGGCTATTTACGGTTTTTCCAATACAGGTGAAAGCCTGTTGGCCGAGCAACTGGGCCCGGCAGGGGCCGGCGTGGTGGTGGTGCGGGCGGTGCCAAAAAGCGACGGCAACCGCGTGGCAGTGGTGCGCGAGTTGCAGGAGGACGCGGCCGGCGCGAAGCTGGGCAAACCCAATGTTTATATGCTGGAAGGCTATATTGCCGCGCGGGTGTATGCCGAGGCATTGCGGCGCGTCGGCAAAGACCCAACGCGGGCCAAACTCAGAAAGGCCATTGATGGGCTGAACGAGGTGAACATAGGCGGTTTTCGTGTTCACTTCACCGAAGACCGTGTGGGCTCCCGCCTGGTTGAGCTCAGCCTGATTGATTCCCAGGGGCGCGTGCGGGAGTAGGGTCTGCGTTGACAGGGCCCAGTTGGTACGCCGCGACACTAGCTGACGAAAAGCTGACGAAATTTTAAGGGTTTACCCTTTATTTCCGGAAATATGAGTTCTAAAGTACTCATTTGCGGGATTTGATGGCCGAGGGGTGGTGGGGTTGTCAGACCTCCGGCGGCTTGTTTGGCGAGAATGTAAGCATGCTTATCAATCGCCGAAAATTCTCCCTCACCGCTGGCGCTGCCATGCTCGCCGGTTTCAACACCGCCCGGGCCCAGTCCGACAGCAAAATCATCCTTGGCCAGTCGGCTGCTTTCACCGGCCCGGCCGCACAGCTGGGCATCCAGTTTTACCAGGGCGCCAAGGTCTATTTCGACCAGGTCAATGCCCAGGGCGGCGTCGGCAGGCGCCAGATTGAAATCCGTAACCTGGACGACGGTTACGAGCCGGACCGTTGTGCGGAAAACACCCGCAAACTGATTGCCGACGATGTGTTCGCGCTGTTCGGCTACATCGGCACCCCGACCAGCCTGGCCGCCTTGCCGATGGCAATCAAGGAAAAAGTCCCGTTTATCGCCCCCTTCACCGGCGCCATGGGTTTGCGCGAACCCTTCAACAAATACGCCTTTCATGTCCGGGCTTCCTACAACGACGAGACCGGCCTGATCGTCAAGCAGCTGACCAGCCTCGGGCTGAAAAAAATCGCGGTGTTCTACCAGAACGACGCTTACGGCAAGGCGGGGCTCGATGGTGTGAACCTGGCCATGACCAGCCTGGGGCTGAAGACCGTGGCCCAGGCCACCGTGGAACGAAACTCCGTGGACGTGGCCGCCGCCGTCAAGACCCTGGTGGCCGCCGGTCCGGATGCTGTGGTGCAGATCAGTGCCTACAAATCCTGCGCCGCCTTCATTCGCGAAGCGCGCAAGGCCGGGTATGGCGGCACGTTTTACAACGTGTCTTTTGTCGGTACCCAGGCGCTGGCCGACGAACTCGGCAAGGACGGTGCTGGCGTGGTGGTGTCGCAAGTCATGCCTTCGCCTTACAACGCGGCACGCCCGATTGCGCGCGAGTTTGCCGACGCGGTCAAGGCCGCGGGCAAGGACGCCCAGGTCAACTTCTCCAGCATGGAAGGGTATGTCGCAGCCAGGCTGCTGGTGGACGGGCTCAGGCGCGCGGGCCCCAAGCTCACGCGCGATTCGCTGATCGCCGGCCTGGAAGGCATAGGCAGCCAGTCGCTGGGTGGCTTTTCTGTTTCGTTCTCTCCGAGCGACCATGTGGCGTCGAGCTTCGTGGAGCTGTCCATGCTGACCGGCGACGGGCGGGTGCGCACCTGAGCCAGGGCCGGGACAGGCCCGCAGACACTACTGTTTTGATAGCTGTCTGCGCATATGGATAAAGGGCCAAAGGCCTTTTTTCCATGTAAAAAACTCCTGAAGAGCCGGGCATGGCGCCCACCGCTGGGCCGGGTGAGGGGCGAAAAGCGCCGTCAGTTATGCTTGACGCCGACCGGACGTGCTCCATGCGCCGGCGTTCATCACTGCACACACCGCCCATGCGCCTATTGCCCAGCCTCGCCGTCCTGATGCGGCCCCACCAATGGCTTAAAAACGCCTTTGTGTTCGCCGGTCTGGTGTTCAGCGAGAGCTGGGGCAACGGGCCGCTCACATTCAGGGTGCTGCAGGCCTTTGCCGCGTTTTGCTGCCTGTCCAGCATGGTCTATATCCTCAATGACTGGCTGGACCGGGCCAGCGATGCCCGCCATCCGGTCAAGCGCCACCGGCCGCTGGCCAGCGGTGCCGTGCCGCCCGCGGCGGCGCTGCTGCTGGCCGCGCTGCTGGCGGCTGCGGGCCTGGCTTTCGCCTGGGGCAGCAAAATCCTGCTGGTGTTGCTGGGCATCTATGTCCTGCTGAACCTGGCGTATTCCTGGCGGCTCAAGCAGGTGCCGGTGGTTGATGTCTCCATCATCGCCTCGGGCTTCATGCTCAGGTTGCTGGCCGGCACGCTGGCGGTGGGTATTCCGCCTTCGCGCTGGCTGCTGCTGGCCGGGCTGTTTGTGGCGCTGTTTCTGGGTTTCTCCAAACGCAAGGCGGAAAGTTTTCATGACGAGGCCGGCCAGCGCGCCGTGCTCGAGCATTACCCGCCCGCCCTGCTGGACATGTTCATGGCCGTGACCATGACGGCCAGCCTGATGACCTACGGCCTGTTTGCCACCAGTCCGGAAGCGCAGCTGCAGCATGGCGACCGCCTGGTTTACAGCGTTCCCATTGTTATTTTTGCCATGCTGCGTTATGCCTACCAGGTGCACCGGGGACGCGGCGAGGACGTCTCGCGCGACTTGCTGCGCGACCCCTGGATCCTGCTGGCGCTGGTGGCCTGGCTAGCGGTCTTTCTGGGGCACCGCCTTTGACGCAGGAAGCGCCGCCGACCCGCCTGCCGCTCAAGTCCCTGCTGCTGGTGCTCGGTCTGGCGGCCACGGCCTATGCCGTGGCGCTGGCCGTGTTCGGCGAAGGCCACCGGCTGGCAACCCTTCAGCGGCTGGTTTCCATGGTCGGCCTGCAGGCTGCAGCGCTGTGCCTGCTGAACTACCTGCTGCGTGGCCTGCGCTGGCGCATGTGGATGGCCGCTTATGGGCGGCCGCTGGGGCTGCTGGAAGGCTTGCGCCTGTACCTGGCTGGCTACACCTTCACGCCGACGCCGGGCAACATCGGCGAGGCGGCGCGCGGGCTGATGCTGGCGCACCGTCCGCTGGGCGCGGCGCAGAGCCTGGCGATTTTTGGTGCCGAACGCCTGGCCGACCTGCTGTGCCTGCTCTTGATGTGCCTGCCGGTGGCCTGGTGGCTGGTGGCCTTGAACGAGCCGCTGGCCTGGCGTCTTGCCGCACTGACCGGCTTGCTGGTGCTGGGAATGGGGGCGCTTTTCTGGGCCTTCCGGCGGCGCCTGCGGGTCCGCCTGTCCTGGCTGCGTGATGCCTGGCATTGTCTGGCGACCCGGCCTGCTGTCTGGCTGGCACTGACCTTGGTGGCGTGGGCCGCCCAGGGCCTGGCCGTCTGGCTGTTGTGCCGTGATGCCGGGCTTTCCATCGGGATGTTGCAGGCCGCCGGTTTTTACGCAGTCGCCATGGTCGGCGGCGCGCTTTCGCTGTTGCCGGCGGGCCTGGGAGGCATGGAAGCCGTGCTGACGGGGCTGCTGGTGGTGCATGGCGCCAGCGCGGCCCAGGCGCTTGGCATCACGGTGCTGGTCCGGCTGCTGACCCTGTGGCTGGCTGTGGCCATTGGCGCGCTGGCGCTGGTCTATAGTGCCGCCATTCGCGACATCAGTTTCAGATAACCATCCCACATGCTTGAACGATCCGGCGCCTCGGTGGCCTCTTTTCTTTCTCCTTCCCCGCTGCGCTGGCTGATCGCTGCCGGCGTGCTGTCGCTGGCCCTGCGGCTGTGGATTGCGACGACTTTCCCGATCACCGGCGACGAGGCTTTTTTCTACTGGTGGGGCGTGTACCCGGACTGGGGTTATTACGACCACCCACCCATGGTGGGCTGGCTGATCGCCCTGATGCGCGGCACGCTGGGCGACACGACCTGGGCGATACGCCTGCCGGTGGTCCTGCTGCCGCTGGCCCTCGGCGCTCTGGTCGGCTGGGCGCTGAGCCCGTTGGACCGCGTGCGTACTGCCTGGGCCGTGCTGTTTTTCTGGCTGGCGCCGATCAACTGGCTCAATGTGCTGATCACGACCGACACGCCGCTGATGTTCTGGTCGGTGCTGTCGGTGGCCCTGTTGCTGCGTGCCGAGCGGCGCGAACGCGTGGACGGCACGGCCTGGCTTCAATATGCACTGTCGGGGCTGTTCCTCGGTTGCGCCTTTTTGTCCAAGTACTTCTCGGTGGTGCTGGGTCTGACCTACGTCGTGTATTTCGCGCTGTACCGTCGGGAACGCTGGGCGGCCTTTGTGCTCCTCGTGCTCTGCGCGTTGCCCGGCCCGGCCATCAACATCGCCTACAACATGTCGCACGGCTGGTCGAACATCATGTTCAACCTATACAACCGCAACGAAGGCGAGAGTTTTGCCTGGAACAAGCCGCTGCTTTACCTGGCCATGATGGTTTACCTGGTCACGCCGGTCGCGGCCTGGCTGGCCTGGAAGCAGCGTGCGGCGCTGGCCGCCGCGTCGCGGCAGCAACGCCTGCTGGCATGTGTGGTGGTCGTGCCCCTGCTGTTTTTTGCGCTGCTGTCGCTGAAAAAAGTGGTGGGGCTGCACTGGGTGTTGTCGTTTTACCCCTTCGGTTTTGCGCTGCTGGCTTTTGCCATGCCACGGGACAAGCTCAAGACCTGTGCCGTGGGCATGGCCGCGTTTGCGGCGCTGCATGTGCTGGTGGTGGCCGGGCTGTACGCCAGCTCGCTGGACAACTGGAAAAGCACCAAGCTGTACCCGCAAATCATCCGCAGCTACAAAACTGCCGAAATGCTGCAGCAGGTGGTGGTTCCCGGCACGGTGCTGATGGCCCATGCCTACACGCCGGCGTCCATTTACGGGTACGAGCTGCGCCGCTATGTGCCGGTGTTCGGTCCGGGAAACTTCCACGCACGCCAGGACGACATGCTGGTTGACTTTTCGCTGTACCAAGGCAAGACAGTGCGCATCCTGCGCATGGATGCCCCGCGTATCGAGGAGTACCAGCCCTATTTCGACAGTGTGCAGGTGCTCAGCTTTTCGCAGGACGGCGTGCCCTTTTATACGGTTGAGGGCAAGGGGTTCAACTACGCCGCCTACAGGGATGGTGTGCTGGCCACCATTTACAGCCGCTACTACAACATTCCGGCCTGGCTGCCCATGACCGGCTGCCCGTTCTGCGAACGCCTGTGCGGCCAGGTGCGATGCACGAAGTAGGTGCCGCTCAGGCGCCACCTGTCCTGGAAGTGGCCGCCTTCGACTTTGACGGCACGCTGACCCGGCGCGACTCCCTGCTTCCCTATCTGTGGCGCAGCCTGGGTTGGCCGCGCTTCTTGCTGGCCCTGCTGCAGAGCGCCCCCTGGCTGGCGGCCTATGCCTGCCGCATCATCAGCAACCACCGGGCCAAGGCCAGGCTCCTGCAGGCCAGCCTGGGCGGACGCAGTGCGGCGGAGATCGAGCGCTGGACCGCTGACTTTGTGGGCCACTACCTGCCACGGCAATGGAATGAGGAAACGCTGGCGCGGCTGCGCTGGCACCAGCAGCAGGGACATTGCTGCGTGATGGTGAGTGCTTCGCCGGGTATTTATTTGCACCGCGCCGGTGAAGTTTTGCGCATGGACGCGGTGCTCTGCACCGAGTTGGAAACAAAAGGCTCAACGCTCACCGGCCGGATGTCGACCCGCAACTGCCACGGTGAGGAAAAGGTGTTGCGCCTGCGGGCCTGGCTGGGTGGCCGCAGCCCTTCCGGCGGGCGGGTCATTTTGCATGCGTATGGCGATTCCAGCGGCGACGTTCCCCTGCTAAATCTGGCAGACTATGCGCACTACCAAGGCCAACCTTGGGTCCGCAAGCCCTCCGCCAACGAGGATGCGCCGCGGGCCTGATCCAAACAGAGGATTGCATGAAAGTAATTGATTCCATCGTTACGCAGGCCGCCGGCATTGCCGCCGTGCGCCGCGATATCCATGCCCACCCGGAGCTGTGTTTTGAAGAGGTGCGCACCGCCGATGTGGTGGCGCAAAAGCTCACCGAATGGGGCATCCCGATTCACCGCGGCATGGGCACCACCGGCGTGGTCGGCATTGTCAAAAACGGCAATTCAAAACGTGCCATCGGCCTGCGTGCCGACATGGACGCGTTGCCGATGCAGGAGTTCAACACCTTCGAACATGCCAGCAAGACCCAGGGCAAGATGCACGCCTGCGGCCACGACGGGCACACGGCCATGCTGCTGGCAGCCGCGCAGCATTTTGCGAAAAACCGCAATTTTGACGGCACGGTCTACCTGATTTTCCAGCCGGCCGAGGAGGGCGGTGGCGGTGCGCGCGAGATGATCAAGGACGGCCTGTTCGACAAATTTCCGATGGATGCCGTGTTCGGCATGCACAACTGGCCGGGCACCCAGGTCGGCAAGTTTGCCGCCAGCGCCGGCCCGGTGATGGCGTCGACCAACGAGTTCAAGATCACGATTCGCGGCAAGGGCGGCCACGCAGCCCTGCCGCACAACGGCATTGACCCGGTGCCGGTGGCCTGCCAGATGGTGCAGGCCTTCCAGACCATCATCAGCCGCAACAAGAAACCGGTGGACGCGGGCGTGATTTCGGTCACCATGATCCATGCCGGCGAAGCCACCAACGTGATCCCGGACAGCTGCGAGCTGCAGGGCACCGTGCGTACTTTCACGCTGGAAGTGCTGGACATGATCGAAAAACGCATGAAACAGGTCGCCGAAAACCTCTGCGCGGCACATGAGGCCGAATGCGAATTCGAGTTTGTGCGCAACTATCCGCCGACCATCAACCATGCGAAGGAAACCGAGTTCGCACGCAAGGTGATGGCCGAGATCGTCGGCGCCGACAACGTGATCGACCAGGAGCCGACCATGGGCGGGGAAGACTTCTCCTACATGCTGCAGGCCAAACCCGGCTGTTATGCCTTCATTGCCAACGGCGACGGCGCGCACCGCGAGATCGGCCACGGCGGTGGCCCATGCATGCTGCACAACCCGAGTTATGACTTCAATGACGACCTGATTCCGCTGGGAGCGACCTTCTGGGTGCGGTTGGCCGAAAGCTGGCTTGCCCAGGACGCAGCATGACCAGCATCACTGAAACTTTTTCCGGCAGTTATGCCGAGGCACGGGGCAAATTCCTGCAGGCCGCCGCTGCCGCCGGCCTGAAACCTGACTCGCATGTGCATCCCGAGTTGGGCCGCGACGGCGAAGAGCTGGCGATGGATGTGGTGTTCGAGGGCTCGCGAGACGCCCGCTCATTGCTGATTCTCACCAGCGCCTGCCACGGCGTGGAAGGTTACTGCGGCTCGGGTGTGCAGGTCTTTGCGCTGCGGGACGCCGAATGGCGCGCCAGGGCCAAAGCCGAAGGTGTGGCGGTGCTGTATGTGCATGCGCTCAATCCTTACGGCTTTTCGCATATCCGGCGCACCACGCATGAGAACGTGGACCTGAACCGCAACTTTCATGACTTCTCCCGGCCGCTGCCCGTCAACGAAGCCTACCGGGAGCTGCAGCCCTTGCTGCTGCCCGAGGCCTGGCCGCCGACCGAAGCCAATACCGCGGCGACCGACCGTTACATCGAGGACCGGGGCATGGATGCGTATCAGGCGGCGATTACCCGTGGCCAGCATGAATTCCCCGAGGGCCTGTTTTTTGGCGGCACCGCGCCGACCTGGAGCAACCGCACCCTGCGCCGTGTGCTGCAGACTCATGCGCGCCAGGCCCGTCGCGTGGCGTGGATAGACATCCACACCGGCCTGGGGCCCAGCGGTGTGGGCGAACGCATCTGTGCCTGCCGGGATGACAAGGCAGCCCTGGCGCGCGCTCGGGCCTGGTGGGACGGGGGCGGAGCGACACCGGTCACCTCGATTTACGACGGCTCGTCCTCTTCGGCTTTCCTGACCGGCCTGATGTGGACCTCGATATACGACGAGTGCCCGGATGCGGAATACACCGGCATCGCCATGGAGTACGGCACCTTGCCGCCCTTCGAGATGATGCAGGCCTTGCGCGCCGAGCACTGGCTCAACATCCACCGCGATGCGCCGCCGGCGCTGGCGGCGCAGATCAAGCAGCAGATGCTGGACGCGTTCTACGTGAACACGGACGCGTGGAAAGAGCAGATCATCAGCCAGGCTAGGCAGTCGCTCTTCCAGGCGGTGGATGGGCTGAATTCATAGCCTTTTAGGCCTCTGGCCCTTTGTGGACGGGCGCAAGGTGCTATTGATAATGTAGCGCTTGGCCCGTTTCCGGAAAGCTCAGTCCTCCAGCTCGGCCTTGGCCATCTCCACGTCCAGCCGTTCCATGGCGTCCATGGGTGTGCTGGCGGCCGCCTGCTCATAAAGCCTGGTGGCTTCTTTCATTTTCTTGTCGCCTTCGAGCATGACCATGCCATTGGCGTATTCGATCATGGCAATGGCCGACCCCGGGTTGAGCTTGAGCGACTCCTTGAACAGCGACAGGCCCACGTCTTTCTTGGCGCCATAGGTCATGCCGCCGATCAGGGAGCCGACCTTGTCGATCACCTCGGCATGGAAGGCCGCCAGTGCAATGTGCGCATCGGCGTGTTTGGGGCAAAGCCGGATCGCCTGCTCCAGCGCATGTTTGACCTTGGTGCCCAAACCCTGGGCCAGGGCCTTGGCCACGCTGATGCCCTGGCCATAACGGCCCAGGGCATACGCCTGCCAATACCAGGCGTTGGCGTTTTTGGGGTCGGTGGCCTGCTGGGCTTCGGCCCGCTGGGCCACCTCCAGGAACAGCTCCAGCTTGGTTTTTTCCTTGTTCTCGAGATAGTTGGCGTAAATGCTGGTGGCCTTGTGGGCCACCGTGATGCCGGCGCCGCCGGCCTTGAGCCCGGCTTCGGCGGCCTTCTGGAACTCGCCATTGTGAAACAGCACCCAGGCCTGCAATACGGCCGCTTCCTTGGGCAGGGGCTCGCAATCGCCCTGGTGCAGGCGCGCCCAGTCTTTCTTCAGGCTGGCCGCATCGAATGTGTAGTCGCCGGCGTGGGGAAAAGCAGTCCATTTGGCCATCAGTGGTCTCCTTGCGATTGTTGTTGGCGGTTTGAAAGTGGGGCTCAGGCGGCAGGTTGGGTATAGGCACCCACCAGCGCCTGCAGGTGCATGCGCTGGCCCTGCTCGAGGTAGGGAATCAGTAAATTGAGGACATGGTGCGCGCCGCGCAGCAGGGCGGCCTGTGCGTTTTCGGGCTCCAGCGCGTTGCGCGGGTCGCGCACGTATTCGAAACTCAGCCAGTAAGTCAGCACCACCACCATGCTGGTGGCAGTGGCTTCGACCTCGCGCGAGTCGATGCTGACCGTGTTGGCCCGGCTCATGCCGTCGAGCATGGTCTTGACCGAACGGGTCTTGTTTTTCAGCACCCACTGGAAATGGGTTTCCAGGCGCCGGTTCTTGCTGAGCAGGTCGTTGAGGTCGCGGTACAGGAAGCGGTACTGCCAGATCAGCTCGAACAGCGTGTGCATGAAAAACCAGGCGTCTTCGACATCGCGCACGCCGTCGCTGGCATTGAGCAGCTCGCTGAGGGAGCGTTCGTAGCGGTCGAACAGGGAGTTGATCAGCTCGTCTTTGGCGGGGTAGTGGTAGTAGAGGTTGCCCGGACTGATGCCCAGTTCAGCCGAGATCAACGTGGTCGAGACGTTGGGTTCGCCGAAGCGGTTGAACAGGTCAAGCGTCACTTCCAGGATGCGCTCGGCAGTCCGGCGCGGCGCTTTTTTCGCCATGGTGTCTACCTCGTATTTTGGTTCTGACTCTAACCCACTCATCCGGTCGTTGGAAGTAGGGAAGTCGAGCCCCGGCTGGCGCGGGCGGCCGGGGCCTGGAGGGCGTGGCTCAGGTCCTCCATCATTTCTTCCAGTGAATTGATTGCACGCCCCAGCCGGGTGGCGGCGGGCCGTTCGCTGACCAGGTGGCGCCGCGTGTCTTCGAGTATGTCCAGGTCGAGCGTGATGCCGTGCCGCGCAAACTTGGCCGACAGCGTGGTTCTCCGTGAGCGCAGCATCTCACGGGTCTTCTGGTACGCATGCTCGGCGAGCTGGCGGCGCTGGGCGTAACTGAAGGTATTGGCCAGGAACAGGTCGGCGTCGCGGTGGTCCGGCTCAATCAGGACAATGTCGGTGTCGGGATAGGCATGTTCATAGTGCTTCATGCCCAGCTCCAGCCGGGAGTGGATCATGGAGCGGAAGGTCTGGCTCAGCACGGCCGGCAGGCCGCCATCGACGATGCGGGGAATGGCCTGCCTCTCCCTGGGCAGGCCGCGCCGCATCACGCGCTGCGCCGTCGACAGGTCGGGCGCCTCGGTGGCGTCAAACGGCACCAGCGGGTTCAGGCACAACATCAGGTCGATGCCTCCATCCATGGCCACGCCGGCGTGCAGGGTTTTTTTCAGCGCGCCGTCCACGTAGTAGCTGTTGTCGATCTCCACCGGCGGAAACAGTCCGGGCAGGGCTGAACTGGCCTGCACCGCCCTGGAAATCGGCACATGGTCCCAACCGGGCTGGCCAAAAGGCGCAGCCTCCCCGCTGTCCAGGTTGGTCGCCACCAGCGTGAGCCGCGTCTTGAGCTCGCGAAAATCGTTGGTCCGGCCTTCTCTGGAAAACAAAAGGCCCAGGCGCCTGTCCACCTCCTCGTTGGAGAAAATGCCCGTCGGCAAGGCGGGGCCGAGCTTTTCCAGCGCATTCAGCAAGGGTTTGCGTCCCACCGTGGCGCGCCACAGCGCGCTTGCTGCCAGCCCGGGCAGCATGATGCTGCGCCGTAAAAACTCGCCATAGGCCGGCACCATCAACCAGGCCGGGTCGAACACTTCGGACGTCTGGTGGTCGTTTTCAATGAAAGCGGCGCACAGTTCGCGCGGCGTCATGCCGTTGGCCAGGCCGGCGGCGATAAAGCCGCCAGCTGACACCCCCACGTAGTGGTGAAGTTTGGTCAGCGAGAGGCCCTGCAGTGATTCGTCGAGTGCGCAGAGTGCACCGATCTCATAGATGGCCCCTAAGGGACCACCGCCCGCGAGCGCCAGGGCAATACGCGGCTTTGCGGCGCTTCGTTTCACCAGGGCGGTTCTGGCGGCTTTCTGGGGATGTCTTGGATGCTTGGCTGAAGTCATACCTCGGAAGTGTAGGCGGCAGTTTTTTTTCTGAATTGCTGCTATGCAGCAATCTTTCGGTGGGAGGCAGGCATAAAAAAAGGACGCGTCAACGTCCTTTCTTTGGGCCAGGGGTGGTCGTTTTCAGGCCGATTTGCGTGCCGGGGCGCGTTTGGCGGCGGGTTTGCGTGCTGCAGTCTTGCCGGCGGCACGCGGAGCTGTTTTCGATGCGGCCGCTGGTTTGGCGCCCATCTTCTGCACATTTTTGTTGAGTTTATCTATGCGGGCGATGAGAGCTTCGACGTCCTTGGCGGAAGGCACGCCCAGCTTGTTCAGGGCTTTGGCAACGCGCTCTTCAAAAATGTTTTCCAGTTTGTCCCACTGGGTGCCGGCCTTGGAGGTGATGTCTGTTGCCATGGTGGCCATCCGGTTGGTGGCGGTGGAAATTTTCTCTTCGGCAACCGCCTGGGTCTTGCGCTGGATGGACAGGCCTTCCTTGACCAGGGTCTCGAACACCTTGCCGCCTTCTTCCTGTGCCTTGGAGAAAGCCCCGAGGCCGGCCAGCCAGATCTGCTGGGCCGATTCCTTCACGGCGCCGGAGAGGTGGGGGGCTGATTTTTTGTCGGCACTCATTTTTTGCAGTTTCTTGACCATGGTGGACTCCTGACGAAGGTGTTGGTTGACGCCGCATGGTTATGCGGCACATGGCCAAAATATAAGCCCAGTTGGGTGCCCAGGTTTAGGTGTGGGCTCCTAGAAGCCCGGGGTGCGCGGGTTTCTGCTGACCAGCAGCCGGCAGGGCTTGGGCAAGAATCGACGCTGGTCCAAAGTTGTCTAGCGGAGAACACAATGCAGTATTTCGTCACTGGAGCCACCGGCTTCATCGGTAAACGGCTGGTCAAAAAGCTTCTTGAGCGCAAGGGTACGACGGTGTATTTCCTTATCCGCAAGGAAAGCGCCGGCAAGGTCGAAGCCTTGCGTGCCTACTGGGGTGCCAGCGCCGCCAGGGCCGTTCCTGTCCATGGCGACCTGACGATGAAGAAGCTCGGCGTCTCGGCCGACGATGTCAAAAAGCTCAAGGGGCAGATCGACCACTTCTACCACCTGGCGGCGGTTTATGACCTCAGCGCGGACGAAGAAAGCCAGATCGCCGTCAACGTTGACGGCACGCGCCATACGGTCGAGTTTGCCAAGTCCATCGATGCCGGGCATTTCCACCACGTGAGTTCCATCGCTGCGGCGGGGTTGTACGAGGGCGTGTTCCGCGAAGACATGTTCGAGGAAGCTGAAAACTACGAGCATCCCTATTTCATGACCAAGCACGAGAGCGAAAAAATCGTGCGCAAGGAATGCAAGGTGCCGTGGACCGTGTTCCGCCCCGCCATGGTGGTGGGTGACAGCACGACCGGCGAGATGGACAAGATCGACGGACCCTACTATTTCTTCAAGCTGATCCAGCGCATGCGCCAGCTGCTGCCACCCTGGATGCCGGCTGTCGGTCTGGAGGGTGGCCGCATCAACATCGTGCCAGTTGACTTCGTCGTTGATGCGCTGGACGTCATCAGCCACAAAACCGGCATTGCCAAAAAATGCTTCCATCTGGTTGACCCTGTGGGCTACCGCGTGGGTGATGTTCTCGACATATTCAGCCGGGCTGCGCACGCGCCCAAGATGAACCTGTTTGTCAACGCGGCGCTGTTGGGGTTCATTCCGCGCGGCGTCAAAAAAAGCCTGATGGCATTGGCTCCTGTGCGCCGTGTGCGCA
This sequence comes from uncultured Polaromonas sp., assembly GCA_964543355.1. Lineage (GTDB taxonomy): Bacteria > Pseudomonadota > Gammaproteobacteria > Burkholderiales > Burkholderiaceae_C > Polaromonas. The sequence continues at coordinate 49,732 of CAZIYA010000002.1, read as the reverse complement.
ATGCAGTCATGGCCGACCTGGGCTTGCCCGAGGACATGCTGACCTTTGTCAATTACCCCACGCGCTTCGACTGCCGCGAAACACTGGCTGCGCTCAAAGGGTCGGGCGTGGAGTGTCCCAACCTGAAAGACTACGCCTGGCGCGTCTGGGATTACTGGGAGCGCCACCTGGATCCCGACCTGCACATCGACCGGTCGCTCAGGGGCACGGTCAACGGCAAAGTGGTGCTGATCACCGGTGGGTCTTCGGGCATTGGCCTGGCGGCAGCGCACAAGTTTGCCGAAGCCGGCGCCATCACCGTCATCTGCGGCCGCGACCAGGACAAGCTGGACGAAGCCTGCAAGGAAGCCAAGGCCAGGGGCTACAACTTCATCGCCTACCCCGCCGACATCGCGGATATGGCCGATTGCGACCGCTTCGTGCAGACGCTGATTGCCAACCACGGGGGTGTCGATTTCCTCATCAATAACGCGGGCCGGTCCATCCGCCGCGCCATTGAAGCGAGTTACGACCGCTTCCATGACTTCGAGCGCACCATGCAGCTCAACTACTTTGGCTGCCTGCGCGTCACCATGGGCTTTTTGCCCGGCATGGTGGCCAAACGCAAAGGCCACGTGGTCAACATCAGCTCCATTGGTGTGTTGACCAATGCGCCGCGCTTTTCGGCTTACGTTGCTTCCAAATCAGCGCTGGATGCCTGGACACGCTGCGCGTCCAGCGAATTCGCCGACCAGGGCATCACTTTCACCACCATCAACATGCCCCTGGTGCGCACGCCGATGATTGCGCCCACCAACCTGTACAACAACGTGCCCACCCTGAGTCCCGAGGAGGCCGCAGACCTGGTCGCGCAGGCCTGCATTTTCAAATCGGTGCGTATCGCAACCCGGCTGGGCATCGCTGGCCAGGTGCTGCATGCGCTGCTGCCGCGCGTGGCCCAGATCGCCATGAACACCAGCTTCCGCATGTTCCCCGATTCGTCGGCCGCGAAGGGGGCCAAGCCGGGCGACAAACCGGTGAAACAGACCTTGTCTCCGGAAGCTGTGGCGTTGCAGCAAATGATGCGGGGCATTCATTTCTGAGTGAAGTTTCAGGACTCGCCTGTACACAATTGATGCGGGTGAGCATGGGATAATCCACTTGCAATGCTGACGTGGCTGTAGCCCATATTAGGCTTTTGCATGCTGTCAAACAGGGACCCCCATGATTCTCGTCACCGGCGGGGCTGGATTTATCGGCTCCAACTTTGTGCTGGAGTGGCTTGCGCAGAGCGATGAGCCTGTTGTCAATCTCGACAAGCTCACGTACGCAGGCAACAAAGCCAACATCAAATCGCTTGACGGAGATTCCCGGCATATTTTTGTCCACGGCGATATTGCCGATGTGGTGCTTGTCCCGGCTCTTTTGGCGAGATACCGGCCGCGCGCGATCATCAATTTTGCTGCGGAATCGCACGTAGATCGATCTATTGCCGGTGCGGAAGATTTCATTCAGACCAATGTCGTCGGTGTTTTTCGTCTCCTTGAGGCAGCTAGAGCTTACTGGGACAATTTGCGGGGGGCGGCCAGATCCGGTTTCCGCTTTCTCCAGGTATCTACTGACGAGGTGTATGGCTCGCTGTCGCCTTCGGCCGCAGCTTTCAGGGAAACTGATCGGTACGAGCCCAATAACCCTTACGCAGCGAGCAAAGCGGCTGGTGATCATCTGGTTCGCGCCAGTCATCGCACCTACGGCCTGCCGGTGCTGACAAGCAATTGCGCCAACAACTATGGCCCCTATCAATACCCGGAAAAACTGATTCCATGCATGATTACCCGTGCGTTGGAGGGTAAGGCCTTGACGGTTTATGGCAGTGGTCGGCAACTGCGGGACTGGCTGCATGTTAAAGACCATTGCGCAGCCATACGCATGGTGCTTGAAGCGGGCAGCCCGGGGGAAACGTACAACGTGGGCTGCAATTGGGAGAAGCCGAACATCGAGGTCATCCGTGAGATCTGCGCCTTGCTCGATGAGATACGGCCGGCTGGAGGGTCAGCCAGTTACGCGGACCAGATCATTCACGTAGCGGATCGTCCTGGACACGACACCCGTTATGCGATTGATGCCGGCAAAATCAGGGCGGAGCTTGGCTGGCAGCCCATGCAGACGTTCGAAATCGGATTGCGCGAAACGGTGTGTTGGTACCTGGACAACCCTGCGTGGGTTGAAAGTGTCCGAAATCGCATGATTGCGGCTTGAGGAACGCTTTTTGAAAATTCTTCTGTTTGGGAAAAACGGGCAATTGGGCCGTGAGCTGCAGCGCAGCCTGGGCCCGCTTGGGCACGTGGTGGCGCTTCATGCCCATAGCGATGATTTTTGCGGAGATTTCAATAACCTTTCGGGTATTGTCGAAACTGTTCTTGCCGTCCGCCCCACTGTGATTGTCAACGCAGCAGCATGGACCAACGTGGATCAGGCCGAGACCGAGCCGGATCTGGTTCGTCGTGTCAACTCTCTTGCGCCAGGGGCGTTGGCGCAAGCAGCCGCCTGCATCGGCGCCTGGTTTGTTCACTATTCGAGCGACTATGTTTTTGACGGTACTGGGCATCGCCCCTGGACTGAAGATGACATTTCCCGCCCCCTGAACGTCTACGGAAAGAGCAAGCGGGATGGGGATGAACTTGTGGCAGCCCACTGCCCAAACCACCTGATTCTTCGGACAAGCTGGATGTATTCCACGCACGGAAAGAACTTTGTAAAAGCCATTCTGGACCAAGCCAGAACGACCGACCGGCTTGCCGTGGTCGCCGACCAGGAGGGTGCGCCCACCGCGGCGGCCTGGGTAGCTGACATGACTGCTCTTGCCATCGGGCAGGCTATAAAAACTCCGGAGCTTGGTGGGCTTTATCACCTTGCCGCGGGGGGATGGACCTCGTGGCACGCATATGCAGTCTTCATGCTTGACTGCGCGCTGAGGGCCGGCTTCGACATCAAGGCCACACCGCAATCCGTGAAAGCAGTGTCCTCCGATGACTATCCCGCTGCTGCCTTGCGCCCGAAAAATTCCCGTCTCGCCACAGGGAAATTCCAGAATGCCTTTGGTGTGGTGGTGCCGCAATGGCAGCGGGGCGTCAAAAACATGCTGATGGAACTGAAGGAGTGAAATGAAAGTAACGCCTTCTGCTATTCCAGAGGTCTTGATTGTTGAGCCTGCGGTTCACGAAGATGAGCGCGGTTATTTCCTCGAGAGTTTTAACCAGGACAGCTTCAGCCGATCCACCGGGCTGGATGGGCATTTTGTGCAGGACAATCATTCCCGCTCAAAGCAGCACGTTCTTCGGGGTCTTCACTATCAGATTGACCGACCACAAGGCAAGCTGGTGCGGGTTGTTCAGGGTGCCGTGTTTGATGTGGCGGTTGACATCAGGCGCTCGTCGGCGAGTTTCATGAAGTGGGTCGGCGTGGAGTTGACCGCGCTGAGCCACAGGCAATTGTGGATTCCTGCCGGCTTTGCCCACGGGTTTTTGGTGCTCAGCGAAAGCGCCGACGTGTTGTACAAGACCACGGACTACTACGCGCCCGAGCTGGAGCGCTGCATAAGGTGGGATGATCCGGACCTGGCAATCGGGTGGCCTCCCGGCATGGCCCGTGTGCTTTCAGCCAGAGACCGGGATGCTCCCCTGTTACGGGCATGCGACTTGCCCGATTGAGCCGGGAGTTACAAGAGGCTGGGGGCCGTAACCGCTCTGGAAGGGGGGCAGGCTGTGGGTTTGACCTTCGCCTTACAATATGCCCACACGATTAGGAGCTACCGGGCCGGGCGGCAGGCAATCTGCACGTAAAACGGCGTCCTTCAGACGGTCAAACGGACCAAACTGCGCAAAGAGCATGAACAGAAAAATAGCAATGGTAGGGCTGGGCTATGTGGGGCTTCCCGTAGCTGTGGCATTTGGCAAAACACACCCGGTTGTGGGATTTGATATCAAGCCAGCCCGCATCGCCGAGCTGAAGGCCGGGCGGGACAGCACTGGCGAGGTGACCGCCGATGAGTTGGCGCAGGCCGATATCCGGTATACCAGCCAGATTGATGACCTGAAATCATGCGATTTTTTCATCATTGCCGTGCCCACCCCTGTTGATACCGGTAACAAGCCAGACTTGTCGCCCCTGATCGGCGCGTCCCGGTCGGTTGGAAAAGCCCTCAAACCCGGCGACATCGTGGTGTACGAATCCACGGTCTATCCGGGCGCGACCGAAGAGGACTGCATCCCCGTGCTCGAAGCCAGTTCGGGGCTCAAGTTTGGCACTGACTTCACCGTGGGCTACAGCCCGGAGCGTATCAATCCCGGTGACCGGGAACATACCTTTACCAAAATCAAAAAAATCGTTTCCGGGTCTGATGCGCGCACGCTTGACGTCGTGGCCGAGGTTTACGGGTCTGTCGTCACTGCGGGTGTTCACCGCGCCAGCTGCATCAAGGTGGCCGAGGCTGCCAAGGTGATCGAAAACACGCAGCGCGACCTGAACATCGCCCTGATGAACGAGCTTTCTGTGGTGTTCAAGCGCATGAACATCGACACCCAGGAAGTGCTGGAAGCCGCCGGAAGCAAATGGAATTTTCTTCCCTTCCGCCCGGGCCTCGTGGGTGGCCACTGTATTGGCGTCGACCCCTACTACCTGACGCACAAGGCCGAGAAGCTGGGTTACATACCGCAGGTCATCCTGGCGGGCCGGCGAATCAACGACAACATGGGCCGCTTTGTGGCGCGCAACACCATCAAGCAGATGATTGCCCAGGGCATTGACGTGGCGCGTTCGCGGATCGGTGTGCTCGGTATCACCTTCAAGGAAAACTGCCCCGACACACGTAACTCCAAAGTGGTGGACATCATCCGCGAGCTGCAGGATTATGGTGTGGAGGTGGTGGTGTGCGACCCCCAGGCGGACGCAGAAGAAGTGCACGAGGAGTACAACCTCCAGCTGGGTGAAGTCAGTGCCGCCCAGCCCGTGGACGCCCTGATCATTGCGGTGGCGCACACCGAATACAAGGCGCTGACGCCGCGCGAATTGCGTGCCATGACCCGCGGCGACAAGCCGGTGCTGATTGACGTCAAGTGCATTCAACCCCGTCAAGCGCTCGAATCTGCCGGCTTCACCGTCTGGCGCCTGTAAAGACCAACTGTATGACCAGCAAAATCACCGACCGGAAAATCCGCTTTGCCCTGGTGGGCTGTGGACGTATTTCCAAAAATCACTTTGACTCCATCGCCCAGCACGGCGACCGGGCAGAACTGGTGGACATTTGTGACATTGACCCGCAAGCGCTTGATGCCGCTGTAAAGGCCACCGGTGCCAGGGGGCACGCTTCGCTGACAGCCATGCTGGCGGTGACCACGGCAGATTGCGTGATCGTGACCACGCCCAGCGGCCTGCATCCGAGGCAGGCGATAGAAATTGCGCAGAGCGGCCGGCATGTACTGTCTGAAAAACCCATGGCCACCAAGTGGGAAGACGGGGTGCGCATGGTTCGTGTCTGCGAAGAGGCCGGTGTTCACCTGTTTGTCGTCAAGCAAAACCGCCGCAATGCCACATTGCAGCTGCTGAAACAGGCCGTTGAGAAAAAGCGCTTCGGCCAGATCTACATGGTGACCCTGAATGTCTTCTGGCAGCGCCCGCAGGTTGGGTATTACGACCAGGCCAAATGGCGCGGCACCTGGGAGATGGATGGCGGCGCCTTCATGAACCAGGCCAGCCACTATGTTGACCTGCTGGAGTGGGTGGTGGGCCCCATCGAGTCACTGCATGCCTACACGGCCACATTGGCTCGCGACATTGAGGCGGAAGACACGGGTGTGCTGAGCGTGAAATGGCGTAGCGGCGCGTTGGGTTCGCTCAACTGCACCATGCTGACCTACCCGAAAAACCTGGAAGGGTCCGTTACCATTCTGGGTGAAAAGGGCACGGTTCGTATTGGCGGCGTGGCTGTCAACGAAATCAAGGAATGGCAGTTTGCCGATGTTGACCCCGATGACGAAAAGATCAAGGAGGCCAGCTACACCACAACGTCGGTGTACGGCTTTGGTCATCCTTTGTATTACGACAACGTCATCAAGGTTCTGCGCGGCGAAGCCGAGCCCGATGTGGATGGGCGAGAGGGCCTGAAGACGCTGGAAGTGCTGATGGCGACTTATCGCTCCGCCCGCGACGGCGTGCGCGTCGGTCTCCCGCTTGAGCTGTGAGCCCGTTCCAGGTCGGCTTGAGGGCAATATGAACTACACCGCACATTCCACCGCCATTGTTGACGATGGCGCGCAAGTTGGTGCCGGCACCCGCATCTGGCATTGGGTGCATGTCAGCGCCCAGGCTCGCATAGGTGAGCGTTGTTCGCTGGGGCAAAACGTCTATGTCGGCAATGATGTGCGCATAGGCCACAACGTGAAGATCCAGAACAACGTTTCTGTCTATGACGCCGTGACCCTGGAAGATGATGTTTTCTGCGGCCCCAGCATGGTGTTCACCAATGTCTTTAACCCGCGCTCGGAGGTCACCCGCAAAGACGAGTACCGTCGCACCCTGGTAAAGCGTGGCGCAACCCTGGGGGCCAACTGCACCATTGTTTGTGGCGTCAGCGTCGGTGAGTATGCGTTTGTTGGTGCCGGCGCAGTGATCAACAGAGACGTGCCGGCCTTTGCGCTGATGGCTGGCGTGCCAGCCAGGCAGATGGGCTGGATGAGCCGTTTTGGCGAACGCCTGGACTTGCCGCTGACAGGCAATGCCAGCACCACATGCATCCATACCGGTGAGCGTTATCAGCTGGTTGACGGTGTGTGCACTCTTGCCGCCTGACCAGCCTTTGAAGGAGCCAAAATGAACGCTTTGCTTAAAGAACAACCCGCCTTGCCCAAGATCGAATTCATCGACCTCAAGGCCCAATACCGCGCGCTGAAATCAGACATCGACGCCCGTATCCATAAAGTGCTGGACCATGGCCAGTACATCATGGGGCCCGAGGTAGTGGAGCTGGAGCAAAAGCTGGCTGCCTACACCGGCAGCAAGCACTGCATCACCTGTTCGTCCGGCACCGAAGCCCTGCTGATGTCAATGATGGCGCTGGGCATCGGCCCGGGCGACGAGGTCATTACCACGCCCTTTACCTTTGCCGCGACGGCCGAGATGATAGTGCTGGCTGGCGCCACACCCGTGTTTGTGGACATCGAGCGTGATACCTGCCTGATCGACGTTTCCAAAATCGAAGCCAAAATCACACCGCGCACCAAAGCCATCATGCCGGTTTCGCTGTATGGGCAGGTGTGTGACATGGACGCCATCAACGCACTGGCTGCACGTCACGGAAATATTCCCGTGATTGAGGACGCGGCGCAGAGCTTCGGCGCGAGCTACAGCGGCGATACCGGCGTCAAAAGGAAAAGCTGCAACCTGTCGACCATCGGTTGCACCAGTTTTTTCCCCAGCAAGCCATTGGGCTGTTATGGCGACGGCGGCGCGATCTTCACCAATGACGATGCGCTGGCCAAAGCCATGCGCGAGATCCGTGTGCACGGCCAGGAGCGCCGCTACTACCATACGCGCGTTGGCGTCGGTGGTCGCATGGACACCATCCAGTGCGCAGTGGTGCTGGCCAAGCTGGAGCGCTTTGACTGGGAAATTGAGCGCCGGCTTGAGCTTGGCGACGCCTACCGCAAGCTGATCACCGAAGCCGGGCTGCCTGTCCAACTGATCACCGTGCGGCCCGACCGCGATTGTGTGTGGGCGCAGTTCACCGTGATCGTCGAAAACCGCGAAGCGCTGCAAAAACACCTGCAGGCCCAGGGTGTGCCAACCGCCGTCCATTACCCGATATCACTGAATCGCCAGCCGGCCTACCGCAATGACGAATCGGCCGCTGAAACCGTCAACAGCCACTGGGCCGGCGAGCGGGTGATGAGTTTGCCGCTGAGCCCGGACCTCGATCTTGTGACGCAGCGTCGCGTCGTTTCCGCAATCATTGACATGGCAGCCAAATGAAAATTCAAGGTTCAAAAATTCTCGTCATCGGCGGCGCCGGCTTCATCGGCAGCCATGTTGTGGCCGAACTGCTGAAGACCGACGTGGCAGAGGTCGTCATCTACGACAACTTCGCACGTGGCAAACGCTCGCATATCGCCCCCTACCTGAAGGACCCGCGCTGCAGGCTTTACGCCAATGGCGGCGACGTGCGCGAGACCGACCTGCTTGACGACGCCATGCGCGGCATGGACGGCGTCATTCACCTGGCCGCCATGTGGCTGTTGCACTGCAAGGATTTTCCGCGCACCGCATTCCACGTGAACATCGAGGGCACTTTCAATGTTCTCGAAGCCTGTGTGAAAAACAACATCAGGCGTTTGGTTTATTCCTCTTCTGCTTCGGTCTATGGCGACGCCGTCGAAGTGCCGATGACCGAAACGCACCCGTTCAAGAATCGCAACTTCTATGGGGCCACCAAGATTGCCGGTGAGGCCATGTGCCGCGCTTACGGCGACCGGTATGGCTTGTCCTATGTTGGGTTGCGCTATATGAATGTCTACGGTCCTCACCAGGACCAGACCGCTGCCTATACCGGCGTGATTCCGATCATGCTCAACAAGATCGACGTCAACGAGTCACCCGTCATCAACGGTGACGGCTCGCAGGCTTACGATTTCATCACCGTCGAGGACGTCGCCCGCAGTAACGTGCTGGCATTGCAGGCTGACGTGACCGATGAGTTCTACAACGTTGGTTCTGGCGTGCAGACCAGCATCAAGCAACTCTGTGATTTGATACTTGAGCTGAAGAAATCCGACCTTAAGGTGACCTACAAGCCCTATAGCGCCGACGACGCCCGCCGCATGGTGCAGAACCGGATCGGCTGCCCGAAAAAGGCTGCGGCTGACTTGGGCTTCGTCTACAAGGAAAGCTTGCGCGACGGGCTCCTGAAGCTGATCGCATGGCGCGAGAGCAATGGGGCTGGGGAGTAACCCTCCAGTTGAACTTCCGCATCAGAGTAGATTGACTGTCGGGGCGGGGCGTGGCGCTTGTACGACGTTCATCCGCCGCGGTTGCAGTTAATACTCGAAATTAAGGGTGGGATATGGCTGCAATTAAGAACTCGTTGCCTTGCGCAGATGGCGGAGTGAGGTGCTGAAGGATGAAGATATTGATAACCGGCGCGACCGGATTTATGGGGCGAAATCTTCTTTCTTCATTTCTCGCGAAACCCGACGGGGACGTTGTTTATGGAGTGATGAGGCAAAGCTCTGTTGCGCCTTGTCGCGACATCAGTTGGGTATCTGCAGATTTAAGTGAGACCGACTGGACTCGAAATCTGCCTGATGAAGATTTCGACGTTGTCATCCACCTTGCGCAATCGCTTCATTACCGAAATTTCCCCGCTGAAGTAAAAGATATCTTTGCCATCAACGTCGGGGCGACCGTAGAGCTAGCCGAGTGGGCGCGTCAGCACAATGTCGCACGCTTCCTGTTCGCCTCAACGGGTAATGTATATGGGCAGAAAGACGGAGAGCATTCTGAAGGAGATTGCTGCTCTCCCGAAACCATGTACGGTGCATCTAAGCTGAGTGCCGAAATGCTTTTGAAGCCATTTTCCGAGTTTATGGAAACACTGGCATTGCGGTTTTTCGGGGTTTATGGACCTGGGCAAACGCGCGCCATGCTTCCGGGGATCATTGAGAGGTTCAACGCCGGGCAGGAGATCGTCCTGGCTCGAAACATAGGGGTGAACTTCAATCCGATCTTTATTGACGATTGTGTGTCTGCCATCAGGCAACTGGCCAGCGTTGCTTTGCCCAAGCGCTACGAGATAGTCAACATCGGCGGTCCAGAGCACATCGACCTGCGGGTCGTATCTGATCTGTTGGAGCGTTTTGGCGGCAAAACCGCTGCGGTGCGCATTACTGAGGACGAACCGAAACAGCTCTTGGGGGCGACTAAAAGAATGCAACAACTTTGCAATATCACCGAAGCGGTCTCGTTTTCCGAGGGCTTGCGCCGTACGTTTAATTTTTCGTCTGAATCTTTGAAAGCTCCTTAGCCATGTGTGGAATTGCCGGGGTTCTTAACCTTGATGGAGCACCTGTCTCACCTGGGGTGCTGCAGGGAATGACTGACGCGATTGCCCATCGCGGGCCCGACGGCGAGGGGCAATGGATTGATGCTGGCATTGGATTCGGGCACCGGCGTTTGGCAATCATCGATCTTTCACCTGCGGGAAGTCAGCCGATGGTTTCTTTGGACCAGCGTTATGTGTTGACCTACAACGGAGAGATTTATAACTTTCGCGAGTTGAGAGCAGAGCTCGCTTTGCTTGGACATCAGTTTCGATCGCAGACCGACTCTGAAGTTGTTCTCAACGCATGGGTGGAATGGGGGGCGAGCTGCGTCAAACGTTTCAATGGCATGTTTGCCTTTGCTATATGGGACAAACTGCAGCGCTCTCTTCATCTGGTGAGGGATCGGTACGGCATCAAGCCGCTTTACTACGCTTTGTGGGGTCGGACTTTTGTATTCGCGTCTGAACAGAAGGCTCTACTCGTACATCCAGATGCTTGCCGTGAACTGGATAAGGAAGCGCTGCTCGAATACTTTACTTTCCAGAATATCTTCACCGACCGGACGCTGACGCGGCGGGTCAAGCTCATGCCGCCAGCGTGCGTGGCGCTGATCAAGCCAGGCAGCGACGGCGCCCCGCACGTCGACCGTTACTGGGACTATCGATTTCGTGAGCCGGAGCAGCCGCGCGATGTACGCGAGTATCGGGAGGAGCTCGATCGCCTCATGCGTCAGGCTGTCGACCGCCAGTTGGTGACCGACGTCGAACTGGGGTCTTATCTTTCCGGCGGGATGGACTCCGGAACGCTGACCGCGCTGGCGGCCGGGCAATTGCCATACATCAAAACGTTTACCTGTGGCTTTGATCTCAGCTCTGCTTCAGGCATAGAGCTGGCGTTTGATGAGCGATTGAAGGCCGAGGCGATGTCGGCCAGATTCAGGACTGAGCATTACGAAATGGTGCTCAAGGCAGGGGATATGGAGCGTTGCATGCCAAAGTTGTCTTGGCATATTGAAGAACCCCGCGTGGGGCAAAGTTACCCCAACTTTTACGCCGCTCAACTGGCCAGCAAGTTCGTCAAGGTTGTGCTCTCTGGCACCGGAGGGGACGAGCTCTTTGCAGGATATCCTTGGCGCTACTATCGAGCGTCGAAGTGCGATGACTTCGAACACTACATCGACCAGTATTACCAATTTTGGCAAAGGCTAATTCCGAATGCCACCCTCTCCAAGGTTTTTGCGCCAATATGGGGGGATGTAAAGGGAGTCAGTACCCGCGATATCTTTCGCGATGTTTTTCTGACTCACGACAACGAACTTGATCGGCCTGAGGACTACATCAACCACTCGCTTTATTTCGAAGCAAAGACCTTTTTGCACGGGCTTTTTGTTGTCGAAGACAAGTTGAGCATGGCCCATGGATTGGAAACCAGAGTGCCGTTCATGGACAATGATTTGGTGGATTTTGCGATGAGTTGCCCTGTTGCGCTCAAGCTTAATAATCTGGCGGAAGTTGTACGAATCAATGAGAACGAACCAGCCAAGCAAGCGAAGTATTTCCAGAAAACCAAGGATGGAAAACAGATCTTGCGTGACGTCATGCGTCGGTATATACCCGATGAGATCGCCAATTCCGAGAAGCAGGGATTTTCAGGGCCCGACGCGAGCTGGTTTAAGGGAGAGAGCATAGAGTTTGTGAAGCAGCGACTGTTGAATCCTGGCGCAAAAATTTACGACTGGCTGGACCGTGGAACCGTGCAGTCGCTGGTGAACGAGCACCTGTCGGGCGCTAAAAACCAGCGGCTGCTCGTATGGTCCCTTTTAAGTGTTGAGGAATATCTTGCGCAATATGACAGAACCTCTGATTAAGGATCATCGGACTATCACCGCCGAGCAGCTTCGCAGCCGTGTCGGGGCGAAGGTATTGAGCTTCGCGGAGGCGCTGCCCTTTTTGGCATCACCTGACCGTGGCGTGCCGCTTCGCGTTACCGAGGACGGGGGCGAGTTGACCGATGGCGATTCAAGCTATCCCATCGTCGACGGCATTCCGATACTCTATCCTGACCGTATCTCTGCGGCGTTCCTGGGTGGTGGCCTGGATCTCAAATACCACGAAGATCCCAAGCTTCAGTATTTTTTGCTAAGCCAGATCAAGCAGCGCGGGGAAATCAACGCGCCCTCGACAAATGTGCACTATGAGCGCCATCTGTTTCGCATGAGCGAATGTGTCCAAGGCTGTCGCGGAAGCGTTCTTGATGTGGGCTGCGACAACGTCGATATCTCGGCGGCGCTGTTCAACGGCGAATGTACCTATATCGGGATGGACCCTTTCTCCGGGTTCAAGGCTGCTTTCAGATTGGTCGGTGTCGGCGAAGCCTTGCCGCTACGCGATGAGTCGGTCGATAACGTCGTGTTCAATACGAGTCTCGACCATATATTGGATTACCACCAGGCCCTGGATGAAGCGCGCCGGGTGCTCAAGCCAGGTGGGCATTTGTATCTTTCCACCTTGCTCTGGTCGTCAGGGGCCTCGCTACTCAACGACCTTGTTCATTTTCATCATTTTCGTGAGTACGAAATTTTTGGTGCCCTGAGTGGGATGAGCATCGAACGGGTAACCAGGTATTCCTACAAGGATGACTCACATCGCTACGGCTTGTACCTTGCCGCGCGCAAACCATAAACAATCCAGCTAACGAATCATGGGCACTAGGGATTTCTCGCAGTTGTCAACCGTTGCGCCAGGCGAAACCGGCGGGACCGCGTTTCTCACGATCGATATCGATTGGGCAGAAGATAAGGTCCTGAATGACACCATCGACCTTGTCGAAAAGGCCGATGTAGAGGCGACCTGGTTCATCACGCATCAAACCGCAGTACTTGATCGACTAAGGGAAAATCCGAAATTCGAGTTGGGGATCCACCCGAACTTCAACTTCCTGCTGGAAGGCGATACGCGAAATGGCGGAAATTTCCGGGAGGTAATAGAGCGGCTATTGGATGTAGTGCCTGGGGCAAAGAGCTTGAGGTCACATTCGCTGTGTACCAGCACGAAGTTATTGCAACTGATGCCTGAATACGGTCTTACTCATGAATCGAATACCTATATTCCTTGGGGTCAGGAGCCCGCGAAGCCTTTTCAGATTTGGAATGACGTCGTTCGGGTAGCTCATTCCTTCGAGGATGACCTCTTTTTGCTCGAGTCTGACGAACGCGGAATGCTTGACGGTGAAACGATGTCTGGTCATGTCAGAAAATACCATTCTGCAGCGGACCGTATCAGCGTATTTGACTTTCATCCGATACATGTTTTCCTCAATACCAATTCCATCGAACGCTACGAGAGCACGCGCTCTATCCATCGCCAACACGATGAATTGATCAAGCATCGCTTCGAAGGCGATGGCGCCAGGCTGGCCCTCAGGGCACTTTTGGGGCTTTGCTGATGCGAGTTGCAATTATCGGGAGGAGCGAAGCGCTGTATGAGGCCGCATTGCAGTTGTTGGATAAAGGGCACGAGATCGTGCTGGTTATCACCTCGAAAGAGGCGCCTGAATACACAAAAACGGCGGCCGACTTCCGCAGCCTCGCGGAGCGACTGGGCATACCTTTCGTGTCCGCGCCACGCATCGAGGGAGAAACCGTCGAGCTGCTCAGGGCGATGGCGCAAATCGACGTCGGGGTCAGCATGAACTACACGGGCATCATCTCGCAACAGGTCATAGATCTATTTCGCCTCGGGGTATTGAATGCTCATGGCGGAGACCTTCCCCGCTATCGCGGAAATGCATGCCAGGCATGGGCTATTCTCAATGGCGAAGATCGTGTCGGCTTGTGTGTACACCACATGATCGGAGGGGAGCTGGATAACGGTGATATCGTGTGCCGCGATTACTTCCCGCTTACGACACAAACCAAGATCACGTCCGTGTATGAGTGGTTGGAGCGACGAATTCCCTCGATATTTGGTGAAGCTCTGGGGCATCTACAACTGGATGCTGGCTATGTGCTGGAGCGCCAATCGGTCAATCCGAAGGATGCCTTGCGCTGCTACCCACGAAGGCCGGAAGATGGGAAAATCTTCTGGGAGAAAAGCAATCTGGAAATATTGCGCCTCATAAATGCGTGCAACAGGCCTTACGCGGGTGCCTTCTGCTTTTTCGAAGGCGAAAAAATCATTGTTTGGGACGCTTCGCTTGCGCCCGAAGAGAATTTCGTGGCTGTTCCGGGGCAGATTACTGCCATTGGACCGGCATATGTAGAAGTGGCGTGCGGTGCGGGAAAACTTCGCTTGTCCGCCATCGAAACTGCCACCGGAGAACGCAACCCGGGCAAGCTCTTTCATTCAATACGTGAGAGGTTGAGCTAGCCATGTCTAACGAGCAGCAAGGCAGGCGCGAAGCGCTCAATAGGGATTTCACGGTCGAATGGTACAGAGAGCTGATCCGGATTGCGAAGCGGAAGTATGAGTTCATCGATTATAAAAATATAGCGCTGGATCGAAAATTTATTCTCTGGCGCCATGACGTCGATTATTCCCTGAACAGATCTTTACGGCTGGCGGAGATCGAACACGCGGAAGGGGTCAAGTCCACTTATTTCATCAATCCTCATTCCGAGTTCTACAACGTATTTGAGGCGAGTCAGGCGAGACTTATTCGCCAGATCCTGGCTTTGGGACATGACATAGGGCTTCATTTCGATGCGGCTTACCATCAGGTCGCGAATGAAGCCGAGCTGGACGCGCTGGTCGCAGACGAGGCTTCGCTGCTCCAGAAATGGTTTCACTTCGAGCCTCAGGCATTTTCTTTCCACAATCCCACCCCGTTCCTGCTGTCGTGCGAAAACGATTCTTACGGTGGGTTGATGAATTGCTACTCTTCCTTTTTTAAGTCGAACGTCTCGTACTGTTCGGATTCCAACGGCTATTGGCGTTTCAAAGCTCTTGGCGACGTTCTGAACTCTGCTACTGACCCTTGCCTTCAGGTGTTGACACACCCTGGGTGGTGGCAATCCGAACCCCGGTTTCCGCGCGAAAGAATATTTCGCAGTACATTCGGTCGCGCCGCTTCGGTCATGGATTTCTACGACGCGGTGCTGGAGACAGATGGCCGGGAGAATCGTTCTGGTCCGGCCGGTAGTTTGTCGTTCTTGAAGAAGGCCGACGAGAATCTCTACAGGGTTTGTGACTACCTGTGGAACAGCCGTCACCTGAACGGGCTGCTTCTGGAGCTGTATCGCCTGCATATCCGGCAGTCTAAAAGCATGGTGAGGACTTTGCTGGTGAACGCCTGGCGAATTCCACCGCTTGAGGTCGATACTTTTTTACAGGATAGCCATCTCGCCGGGCACCTTGCGTCTTTGATCCCGGCAGTATGCAATCTGCCTTGGGCAGCCATCGCCGGCACCTCGGATATCGACCATGAACGCTGGTCCCGGCTGTGCCAGGCGCTTGTACGGGATGGAGACAATATTCCGACCGACACGGCAGAGGATGGGTGTATCTATTTTTGCCGGCTTCTGGCGAAATTTGCCGCTTGGGGAGAGTCACAAAGCGCGATTGGCCACGACGGAATATCCAGCGCCGTTTCTCCAGGAGCTTCGCCGGGGTTAGAGTCGGAGAGTTTGTTGGCTTTCCCACCGTCCTTCGATGAATGGCGGGCTTTGAAGCAGCAGTTCTCGCCTGGCCGGCGGCCATAGCCTTCTCGTCGCAGCATGAAAAATATTCTATTGGTGGGTGACCTTTACGGCATTCCGGAGTTACTCGACAGAATTCCGCTTTCCCGCATTGCCGCGCTGGTTGTCGCAGAAATACGCGCTCACGAGCATGACAGGCTTCGGGAACTGGCGGATCAGTCAGGATTGCCGCTGATCGTCCAGCCGCGCAAGACATCGGCGGACTATGCAGATTTTCAATCGCGAATTTCGGGGCTTCGACCGGATGGCTTGATATGCCACTCTTACTCGATGCTCATCCAGAAAGAGGTGCTCGACCTCGTGGACGGACAAGCATTCAATGTTCACATGGCTTTGTTGCCCCGTAACCGCGGCCCGAATCCGGTGCAGTGGGCGCTGATCCACGGCGACGCGACAACCGGTGTCTCGCTGCATCTGATGAGCGAAGCGTTCGATACCGGCGCGGTGGTCGACGCCATGCGGGTCCAGATCCTTTCTGACGACAGCTGGGTCAGCCTGCTGCCCAAACTGAAGGAGGCCGCGCAGGCCCTGCTTGATCGCACCGTGCCTCTCTTGTTGTCGGGCAATTGGACCGCGGTTGCTCAAGACGAGTCGGTGGCAACTACGAATTCGAGAATACCTGCTGACAGCTTCGAAATACGCTTTTCGAGTATGACGGACCTTCAAATTTACAATCTGATCCGAGCTCAGGTTGCACCGCTAATGGGCGCCTATTTGAAAGTCGGAGGGCGGACCATCCGTTTTTCGGACATCGTTTCGCTCGATGAAGTTGCTGGGTTGCGAAAACTGTATGCCTGATCAGAAAAAAATTCCTGACAAGACCGTGATTGTCGCCATCCATCAACCTAATTTTTTTCCGTGGCTGGGATTTTTCGACAAGATTCAAAGAAGCGATGTTTTCGTTTTCCTCGACCATGTTCAATTACCAAAAACCGGTGGAACTTGGTCCAATCGGGTGAAAGTTCTTGTCAACGGGCAGGCAAAGTGGGCCACCGCACCAATAGACAGATCCTTTCATGGCTTGCGAGCAATCAACGAGACGCGGTTTCAAAACGGAGCCCCATGGCGGCGCAGTTTTGTGGATCTGCTCGCCCGAAACTACGGGAAAGCTCCTTTCTATGCCGAAACAATGGAAGCCGTGTTGCCGCTAGTGATGAATCCCGAGAATAACGTCGCCCGGTACAATGCGGATGCCGTTTTAGGTATCGCCGGAGCGCTAGGCATTGCCTGCGATCGCTTCAGGTGGTCATCCCAACTGAACATAGAAGGCCACTCAAACGAAATGCTCATTTCTCTGACGGGACGGGTTGGCGGTTCCGCCTATCTGTGCGGTGGTGGTGCATCGACGTATCAGAACGACGCCCTTTTTCGTGAGTCGGGGTTCCGGCTGATTTATCAGAACTTCGTTTGTTCACCTTATCAGCAAATACACGCGACCTCCTTTGTTTCTGGTCTTTCTATTATCGATGCCCTTATGAATATGGGGGTCCAAGGCGTCAGCTCCTTGCTGGAGGTTGGGATGGATCGGAACACGCGGTCATGAAACTGCTTTACCGAGGTTTAAAAAGGATGTCCTACTGGTTCACCGGGCTCTTACCTCAAGAGTTGACCTCTGCCTTCAAAAGGAGAGTAACCGCTGAACTCAAGCAGCAGCTCAAGGGCGAACTCCTGGTTGAGATCAAGCAGGAATTAGGGGTGGAACTTGAGAACAAGCTCCGACTGGAAATGAGTTCCCGACTTGCGCCGGCTATACAGCGCCAGATTCAATTTTTGAGTATCGTAGAGCGGTTTTTATTGCAAACCGGCGAGCTTCTTCTGGCTGCACAGGATGAGCGTGAGAAGTTTGACACGATTGAAAATCTGAGCCGGCAATGGCGCCAGCAAGTTCGTCGAGCTGCCGGGTTGTCACCTACTGTAGAAGGCGTGCCGCGCCTTGATGATGAAATGAAAGAGATCGCATTTCTGCAAGCAAATGCGGGTATGTTGCGGCCGGTATTTGAAGCGCTGGCGACAAAAAGGGTTTTGTATTCCGGGCAGGCCTATTACAACGTTTGGTATCTCTCACGAGCTCTCCGGCCTCTCGGTTGGAAGGCCGACGTGCTCAATTGGGATGCCAATCTTTCAAATCAAATTTATTATCACGGTGAGGATTTTAGGGTCGGGTACGGAGCGCTTTCATCCAGCACGGAGTGCCTTGAATTTTACGTCTCAGCTTTGTACGGGTACGATGTTTTTCACTTCAGCAATGCTCATGGTATTAGTTTTGGTGATGACGTTCAGGGGATATTCGCGAGTTACTTCGGACCGCGAACAGAGATCGGCATTTTGAAGAGCTTGGGTAAGAAGATTGTCTATAGCAACAACGGTTGTCTCGACGGTGTTTCTCAGACTGCGTTTGCCAAATGGGGACCCGAGTCGGTTTGTAAGATCTGCATATGGAAGGATCAGCCCGCGATATGCAGCGACGAGAAAAATCTGGCGTGGGGTGAGTTTCGAAATTCTGTTGCTGACTACCAATGCACGCTGGGTGGAAATAGAGCAGACTTTAACGACGATCCCCGGGTGCACGAGGTGCCAGAGTTCTATTGCTTGGATCCCGACCTCTGGCATCCGCGCCTGGAGATTCCGATCGCCCACCGCCTGCCGTTTGTCGAGGGTTCAGTTCGTCTTTATCACGCCGTGGGGCACAAGACTACGCGGACTACAGAGCAGGGAATTAACATCAAGTCGTCCCATGTCTATTTGCCTCTAATTCAGCGCCTGGTAGCTGAAGGACTCGCGTTAGAGTTGATAGAGCCAACTGGGATTCCGAACAAGGAAGTTCGCTATTTGCAAGCTCAGGCAGATATCTTTCTCGACATGCTCACATTCGGCTGGTTTGGAGCGAATGCCCGGGAAGCCATGATGTTGGGAAAGCCGGTGATTTGCTACATACGCCCCGAGTGGCTGGAAAGTGTGCGTGAGGAGGTTCCTGGCTATGCGGACGAACTTCCAGTGATTAGCGCAACGCCGCTTACTGTCGAAAACATTTTGCGTGACCTGATCGCTGATCCCCAAAAGCGCAAACTCGTCGGGGAGCGTTCCAGGGAATTTGCAGTTAAATGGCACTCGGCTGACGCTGCTGGGCGGCGATTTGACAAAATCTATGATGGGCTTCTGCATGGAGATCCTCTTCTCCGGGTTGCCGGACCACGAGTGCTGCCATGACCGATGTAGATAACTTCGCGATTCGGTGTGTCGAGGTCAGTAAAACTTACCCTGTTCAGAAGGAGTTGAAGGCTTGGCGTGTCCTTTTAGGCGTACAAACCGGCGGACAGCCTATTCACGCGTTGAGCGGTATCTCACTTGAAGTTCCCAAGGGGAAAATTCTTGGAGTACTGGGAAAGAATGGCGCAGGCAAAAGCACTCTTTTACGCGTACTGGGTGGGGTCTACGAGCCAAGCAGCGGTCGTGTGGAGGCCAACGGGCATGTAGCAGGACTGTTTGAGCTAGGGGGAATGGGTAATCCCAACCTTACGGGGCGCGAGTATGCCCTTCGCTACTTGCGGATCATGGGTGCCAGGAGGGCTGATATTCCTGCACTGCTTGAGGACATTCTTGAATTCTCGGAGCTTGGGGGGGCATTTGATCGCCGCGTAAGAACCTATTCCTCTGGAATGGGCGCAAGACTTTACTTCGCCACTGCTACGGTACTGCAGCACGAGATCTATTTGATCGATGAGCTTCTTTCCGTGGGCGATGAGCATTTTCAGGCCAAGTGCTGGGGTCGCATGCGTCAGAGGCTCTTGAATGGAGCTTCGGGGGTACTGGTAACGCATGATTGGGCCGCAATACTTCGCTTGTGTGAGAGGGCCAGCGTCATTGAGCGAGGGCGGTTTTCGTTTACGGGCCCGAGTGACAAGGCTGTAGTTTCGTATTTGAATCTCCCGCGTGCAGAAGCAAGCGCAGCAAGATTTACATTGGCGAACGAACAAACTCACTTTGCTCAATCCGGGGCTGATGCGGAGTTCCGGTTTTTTGTGGAGGTGGTTGAGCCAATTCCGGTCGACTTTGCCATTTCAATTGAGATGTTACGTATTGGCATTGGTTGGGAAATTGTCATGCTTTCAGATAGTTTGCCCGTAGCCGATGAGGCTGGGCACTACGTCATTGCGGTCGCCGTGCCTGGGCTGCCACTGGTTCCGGGGATTTACTCCCTGAATGTCTTTCTTTCGCGGCGCAAGCTGTCTCCGCTGGAAACTTCAGTTGGACTGGACAGTCGGACGTGGACATTGGGCAATGGGTTTTCGTTGGAAGTGGAGGGCAGTTCATCACTGGCCGCTGTCAAGTTGCCCTTTGTGGCGCGCCGGTTGCAAGGGGCCACATGATGGAACCATGCATTTCTATCAGCAACCTTACCAAAATTTTCCCGAGCAGTGATTCGGCAGGGCAAGACCTGGTTTCCATGTATCTTGACAAGCCCCTTTCCAGGGGTAAAACCGCAGTCGATGATGTAACGCTTTCCATCAGCAAAGGGATGCGACTGGGCATTGTGGGCCGTAATGGGGCCGGGAAGTCTACGTTCCTGCATCTGCTCGCCGGCCTGTCTTCCCCGACCTCCGGTACCATAGCAGTCACGGGTAAGATCACCTCCGTTCTTACGTTGGGCGTAGGGCTGCGTGAAGACCTGAGTGGTCGTGAAAACATCTATATCGATGGCGAAATTCAGGCACGTACCCGAGAGATGGTGGACGGGGTTATTGATCAGATAATCGACTTCGCCGATCTTGGTGAATTCATTGACTATCCGGTGCGCACATATTCGACGGGTATGAAGGCCAGGCTGGCCTTTTCGATGATTTCTCACATCGACCCTGAAATACTGATTATTGACGAAGCCTTGTCGGTTGGTGACGCAGCCTTTTCTACAAAAGCGACCCAGCGGATCAAGGAAATCTGCGCCCGGGGAAAGATCGTTATCATTGTTTCGCATTCCATGCAGGCAGTCAAAGAGATATGCAATCGTTGCCTGTGGATGGATGCCGGGAAAATAGTGATGGACGGGACGCCTGAACTGGTGACCCAGAAATATATAGAGTCGGTGCGCTCTGCTGACGAAGCTACGCTTCTGGAAAAGTTTCGCGAACTTATCGGCGAGCGCTCCCTATTGCCGGGATGGCAGCTGGCAAGAGTCGAGCTGTACAACGGCAGTGTGTCCGAGCCAAGAGGTTTGCTGGAATCGGGCCAGTACACTCGAGTCAGTGTCAGGGCGGTTATTCCCAGCGGGGCTGCGTCCGCGGTTATTCGGCTCACGATAACCAGGCTTGATGGTTTGCTGGTATTTGACGAGGGTTTTCCCACCGAAAATTATCGTCTGGAGGACTGTTCGATAGGCCTTGAGGTGGAGATGAACCCGCTGGTACTCGGAGCGGCGATCTACAGGCTGGACCTCACGCTAAGCAGCGAAGGTTTTCTTTGCGCTGAAAGCTCAAGTATTTTCGAGATCTACACACTGAACCCACCAACAGGCGGGAAACCTATGCTCCTCTACCCACTTCGCGCGTCCGCAACACAACTCTAAGAGATCGTTCTTATCTATGCTGGGCTTTGTTAAACAGGATCTGCGACTTGGATTTAATCTTTTCAAGATGAACGTCCGAGACCGTTATCTTGGGTCGTCATTGGGAAGCTTTTGGGCAATCGCCAACCCGCTGTTCATGCTGGCGTTGTACACATTTGTATTTGGCTTTGTCTTCAAGGTACGCTTGCCCGGCGCGGAGACGACATTGGGGTACGTGGTGTGGCTCATCAGTGGCTATGGACCGTGGATAGCGACGGTAGAGGCAATTTCGGCCTCCACAGCGTCGGTTGTTGGTGCGGCCGGAATGGTGAAGAACCTTGCATTTAAGACCGAATTGATACCGATGGCATCGGCGTTGGTCGGCCTGATCTCGCTGGCAGTGAGCCTGTGCTTCTTGTTTGTACTGCTTCTCTTGTCAGGCAATACGATCAGCTGGCATATTGCGTGGCTTCCCCTTATCGTTGGCCTTCAGTTCTTTCTGATTATTTCAATCGGCCTCTGGCTTTCAGCATTGAATGTTTTTGTACGTGACCTGAGTGTGGCTTTGCCAAACATCCTGACGATCATGATGTTTGCGACGCCTATCTTCTATCCACTGGAGAGCATGCCGCAGATTGTCCAGAAACTGAGTCTGGGCAACCCTTTCTATCTGATCTCCGATGCTTACAGGGGCGTGCTTCTTCAGCATACCTCGCCAAACGGCTTGGGCATGCTGTATGTATTTTTGCTTGCACTTCTCCTGTTTCTTGGAGGGTTGAAGGCGTTCAGGCGAGCAAAGGGGTACTTTGATGCCGCTTTGTAGCGAGGCGGGCAGCAAGCTCGCAAGAATCCTGATCAATCCACGGTTCGCGATACTGAAAGACATTACATGACAACACAAGAAGAAATCAACACGCAAAACGCAGAGTTCTGGAATACCCTCTGCGGAACTGGCTTGGCTGGAACTCTTGGCATTACCGATGGCAGCAAAGAGTCCTTGGCGAAGTTTGACAAGTGGTACCTGCACCTGTACCCGTATCTACTTGAGCACGTACCGGTCAAGTCGATGGCGGGCAAGCGCGTACTGGAGATCGGTCTGGGTTACGGCACGCTTTCGCAGCAGATCGCTGCCGCCGGAGCGATTTATCGAGGGCTTGACATCGCGTCTGGCCCCGTTGATATGGTGAACTCGCGCATGGAGGCCCTTGGGGTCGATGGCCGTGCGCAGCAAGGCAATATGCTGCAATGTCCATTTGAAGACGAGACATTTGATTGCGTGGTTTCTATTGGATGTTTTCATCACACTGGCGACACACAACGCTGCCTTGACGAAACCCTTCGGGTGCTAAAACCTGGTGGCTATGCTTACATCATGGTGTACAACCAGTTTTCTTTTCGTCAATGGGTCAATTTTCCGTTGCAGACATTCAAGAAATTGCGAAGAGAAATGAACGGCTACTCTGGATATGAGAGAGTTGCTGGAACTGAGGCTCAGCGAAAGGCCTACGATGCGGACATGAGTGGCAAGGCTGCGCCTGAAACTGACTTTTTCTCCGTCAAGCAACTTAAAACAATGATGAAGAAATTCAATACGGTGGAGTGCTTCAAGGAAAACGCTGATCCACTAATGTGGCCAACCAAGCGCGTAATGATTTCAAGGGAGGCGCTGCTTGGCAATCTTGGCCGAATTGCCGGTCTGGACATATATATTCATGCACAAAAATGAATATTCTTGCTCTTTACAATGCTACCCAGACTTATACGAATACCGTTTTTGAACACATCGATAGCTTTCAGCGGTATTCTCGGCACCGTCTTTTTTATTGTCATTCTGATCCTTGCACAAGTGTTCGTCCTGATTTTCGGAGATTCGATGTTGTCCTGATTCATTATTCAATCAGACTTCCTTATGATCAGATTCCTGAGGATTTGGCCACTGATCTAGCGAAATATCAGGGGCTCAAGATTTTATTCATTCAGGATGAATATGACCACACATACAGGGCTTGGCAATGGATAAACCGACTGAAGATCGACGTTCTATTTACAGTCGTACCTTCAGAGGGTATTGCACGGGTATATCCCCCTGAGCAGTTCCCGCAAACTCGCTTTGTATCTAACTTGACTGGTTATATTCCGGAGCGACTACCCTCTAGTAGCGAATTTCTCCCTCCTTCCATGCGAGGTTTAACCATGGGCTATCGGGCACGTCCGTTGCCACTGCGTTATGGGCAGTTGGGCTTCGATAAAGTGAAAATTGGACAACAAGTCAAAGAGTACTGCCTCCAGAAAAATATTCTGCACGATATCGCGTGGTCTGAGGAGCAGCGCATCTATGGGCCTGCTTGGTATCAATTTATGGGGTCCTGCAAGTCTATGCTTGGCACCGAAAGCGGATCGAATGTTTTTGATTGGGACGGAACACTGGAAAACAAGGTTCACTTGTTCACCAAAACTAATCCGCACGCAACTGCAGCTGAGGTGTATAGAGAGACAATTCGGGACCTCGAACTTCCGGGTTTGATGAACCAGGTTTCTCCGCGCATCTTTGAGGCCATCGCATTGAGAACAGTGCTCGTTCTGTATGAGGGAACTTATTCCGGCGTTGTTCGTGGGCATGAACATTACATCCCGCTTCGAAAGGATGGGAGCAATTTAGATGAAGTTTTTGCGAAACTGAATGATGGCGCTTTGCTAGACGCCATGACGGAGCGGGCTTATGCGGACGTGATTGCTTCAGGTCGTTTTTCTTATGCCAGATTCGTGGGGCAAGTCGACGACGAGATTGACGCGGGTCTTGAGCGTTTGACGGAGCGACGTCGTTTGGCTGCAAACCAATCAATAGCCGGTGCGCCAGGCGGACTGGTCCCAACTGCCGGTGGATCCGGCGTCGAATTCGAGACGCCCGTAGTTCTGACCTTTAAGCCTGTCCGTGCCTTACCTGCAGTTTCCAGAAGTAAAGTCTTCAGCTTGATTCGGACTTTGGCGTATATCCTATGGGCTTATATGCCTAAAGGTTTGCGGGGATTACTGCGACCTTTAATTGCAAAAATTAGACGAAGAGGTTGATTTTCATGTGCGGCATTTTTGGATATTTCAGCAACACACCTCAGGTAGATGCTGATGGAGCATCCCAACAAGTATCCAGGGGGTTGGATGCGATTCGCCATCGAGGGCCAGATGGGCGAAATCAGTGGGTTTCCAAGAATGGACAGGTTGGACTTGGCCATGTTCGGCTCAGCATCATTGACATTGAAACTGGCGCGCAGCCGATGCACAGTGCGAGTGGCCGCTACACCATCATCTTCAACGGCGAGATCTACAACTACATCGAGTTGCGCGACGAGCTCGGTGGCCTGGGCAGCTTTCGCACGACCTCTGATACCGAGGTCATTCTTCGTGCCTTTGAGCGTTGGGGCATTGACTGCGTGACGCGCCTGCGGGGCATGTTCGCATTTGCGATTTGGGATGCGCAGGAACAAAAGCTTTCTCTGGCGCGTGACCGCTTTGGCATCAAGCCACTGTATTGGGCCAAGACGCAGAAAGGTTTTTACTTCGCATCAGAAATCAAGGCGCTGAAGCCCTTTCTGAACGATACCCGCGTTAATAAGGCAGCGCTGTCTGATTACTTTACCTTCCAGTTTTGCCTTGGAGATAAAACCCTGCTCGACGGCGTGCTTCAAATGCCGGCCGCCCACTATGCGGTGCTTTCTCCAGGCCAGACACCCGAGCCGAAACGCTATTGGGAAGTGCATTACGACGTCGATTACGACCACAACGAGAAATGGTTCACCGAGCGCCTGCGTGAGCTCATGGCCGATTCTGTCAAGGTGCACATGCGCGCAGATGTCGAGGTCGGCAGTTATGTCAGCGGTGGCGTCGACTCGAGTCTGATTGCCGCCATGGCGCGAGAGGTGCGCCCCGAGGGCCGTTTTCAGGCGTTCAATGGGCGCTTTACCGACAGCGCCGATTTCGATGAGTCGCACTATGCACGCGCGCTGACCGACGCCCAGGGCATGCAACTGCATGTGGCCGACATCACGGAGCAGGACTTTGTTGACAACATTGGCAAGGTCATCTGGCATCTCGACCAGCCGGTGGCCGGACCTGGCTCCTTTCCGCAGTACATGGTGTCCAAGCTGGTTAAAAACCATGTCAAGGTGGTGCTGGGCGGGCAGGGCGGCGACGAAATATTCGGCGGCTACGCGCGTTACCTGGTGGCTTACTTTGAGCAGTGCATCAAGGGCGCGATCGAGGGAACGCTGCACAACGGCAACTACGTCGTCACCTACGAGTCTATCATTCCCAATCTTGAAACGCTGCGGCAGTACAAGCCCATGATCAAGGAATTCTGGGCCTCGGGAGTTTTCGAAGAGCGTGACCGGCGCTATTGGCGCCTGGTCAACAGGGCCAATACTTTTGCTGGCGCTCTCGCGCCTGATGCGATTGACGGTGAAAGCACCTTCCGTGAGTTTGGCCAAATTTTCTGGGGCAGCAATGTAGGCAAGGAGTCCTATTTCGATTCCATGACACATTTCGATTTCAAAACGCTGTTGCCCGCCTTGCTTCAGGTCGAAGATCGCATGAGCATGGCGCATGGCGTCGAATCGCGGGTGCCTTTCCTGGACCATCCGCTGATCGAATTTGCGGCCACCGTTCCGGCAGACGTGAAGTTTCGAAATGGGGAACTGAAGCGTCTTCTAAAGACGGTGTTCAGCGACAAGCTGCCTCCTGCGATCCGCGACCGTAAGGACAAGATGGGCTTCCCGGTGCCATTGACGCTGTGGCTGCGGCAGGGAGGGCGCGCCGCCGAGTTTGTCAAGGACACCTTCAGCAGCCGGGCGGCACGCGAACGCTCCTATCTGGCCGGCCCGGTGGATATGGACCAGATCCTTAGCGGGCAAAGCGTCTATAGCCGCAACCTCTGGGCGCTGCTGTCGCTGGAGCTTTGGCACCAGCAGTTTATCGACTGACGACTCCAGTAAAATGGCGGGTCGCCGCGAAAAGCGGCATTTCGGGTTCCGACAGGGGCCTTCGACAACTTTTAGGAAATCATCATGAAGGTACTTGTTACTGGCGGTTTGGGCCAGATTGGCTCGCATGTGTGCGAAATGCTGCTGGCGCGCGGCGATGACGTCGTGGTCATCGACAATCTCGCGACCGGTCAGCGTCATCATCTGGCCGATCATCCCAAGCTGACAATCGTGATCGAGACCATCGCCAACCGTGAAGCGGTTTATGCGCTGGCAAAAGAGCACAACTTCGGCGCCATTGTGCACACTGCGGCTTCCTACAAGGACCCGAACGACTGGTACAACGACACCTTGACCAACTGCGTAGGCGGTACCAACCTGATCCAGGCTGCGCAGGAGTTCAAGATTGGCCGATTCATTTACTTCCAGACCGCGCTGTGCTACGGCACCAAGCCGCTGCAACAGCCTATCCGCTTGGATCACCCCAAGTTCCCGGCCAACAGCAGCTACGCCATCTCCAAGACCGTTACTGAAGACTACCTCGAGATTTCGGGCGTCGACTATGTCTCGTTCCGTCTAGCCAATGTGATCGGCCCGCGCAATGTCAGCGGTCCGCTGCCGATCTTTTTCCAGCGCCTCAGCGAGGGCAAAAAGTGCTTTGTGACCAAGGCGCGCCGTGACTTCTGTTTCAACCAGGATCTGGCGCGCGCGGTGGTCAAGGCCGTTGATGGCACCGGCACCGGCGCCTATCACTTTTCGTCAGGCAAAGACGTGGCGATCAAGGAGCTCTACGATGCCGTCGTGAAGGCCATGGAGCTGCCGACCTACCCTGAAGCCGAAGTGCGCGAACTCGGTCCCGACGATGCGGCCAGCATCCTGCTCGATCCGTCGCGCACGATGGAAGATTTCGGCCCGATCGAATTCACGCCGCTCGACGAAATCGCGCGGCAAGCCGTGGCTTACTTCCGCAAACACGGCGCCAGCGGCGGCTACACCCACCTCAAGCACGAGGAAAAGAAATAATGCGCATCCTGATCACCGGCGGGGCCGGCTGCCTGGGCTCCAACCTGATCGAGCATTGGCTACCGCAGGGGCATCAGTTCATGGTGCTCGACAACTTCGCAACCGGCAAGCGCGAGGTGGTTCCGGAGGTCGCGGGCCTCGAGGTCCGTGAAGGTCACATCGCCTCGGCAGACTTTGTGGGCAAGGCATTTGCAGACTTCCGGCCTGAGGTCGTGATCCATTCCGCCGCTTCCTACAAAGACCCGGAGAACTGGCAGGAGGACGCGCTGACCAACGTGCAGGGCACGATCGAGGTCGTGCGCGCCAGCGAGAAGGCTGAAGTTGCGCGCCTGATCAACTTCCAGACCGTGCTGTGCTACGGCAAGTCGGGTGTTTCGCCAATCCCTGTTGACCACCCGGTCGCGCCGTTTACCAGCTACGGGATATCCAAAACCGCTGGCGAGCAGTACCTGCTGCAGGCAAGGGTGCCGGCGGTGTCGCTGCGGCTTGCCAACGTGACCGGCCCGCGTCTGGCGATCGGCCCGATCCCCACCTTTTACAAGCGGCTCAAGGCCGGCCAGAAGTGTTTCTGTTCGGATACCGCGCGCGATTTTCTCGACATGTCGGACTTCCTCTCGATGATGGATCTGGCCGCCAAGCCAGGTGCCGCGTCTGGCGTTTTCAACGTCGCGTCGGGTGAGGCCCACTACATCAAGGAAATCTTTGAGCTTGTGGCGAAACACCTGAAGCTGGAGCCGGGCGAAGTGCCAGTCACGCCGCCGGCCGACGACGACGTGCCTGTGGTAGCGCTTGACTCGAGCAAAACCACGCAAGCCTTCGGCTGGAAGCCCCTATTGGGATTCGAAGAGACGATCCAGCGCCAGCTGGCCTGGTACGACAAATACGGCGTCACCGACGTCTTCAGCCACCTCAAAGCGGCCAGCTAAATACGGACGATGGACAAATGACTCAGGAAACTGGATTCAAAAATGCGCGCATTCTAGTAGCTGGCGGCGCCGGCTTCGTCGGCAGCAACCTGGTGCACATGCTTCTGGCCGAAGACCCGAAGCAAATCATCGTCGTCGACAACCTTCTGTCGTCGGATGAGGTCAATGTGCCATCAGACAAGCGCGTCAAGTTCGTGGTGGGCTCGGTGACCGATACGCAGGTTCTGGCTAACCTGCCGGATGATCTTGACTACGCCTTTAACCTGGTTTGCTATCACGGCAATCAGTCCTCTATCGCCAATCCGATGGCGGATCATGACAACAATCTGCTGCCAGCCCTGACTTTGTTTGATCGGCTGAAGGATATCAAGACCCTGCGCAGGGTCGTCTATGCCGCGGCCGCCTGCGCGGTTGCCGAAAAGACCTATGACGACCCGAGCCCGACGACCGAAGAGCAACCGGTGTCGTTGGTGCATGACAGCCCGTATTCGATTTCCAAACTCGTAGGCGAGCTCTACGGCAACTACTTCCACATTCGTCACGGCCTGCCTATCGTCAAGGCGCGTTTCAGTAACGTCTACGGCCCGCGCGAGATCCTCGGCGCCGGCCGCTGGCGCGGAACAGCACACACAGTCTGGAGAAACGTGACCCCCACCTTTATCTGGAAGTCGCTGAACGGTGAATCATTGCCGCTCGACAATGGGGGCAATACCAGTCGTGACTTCATTTTTGTGGAGGATATGGCGAGGGGGCTGATGGCATGTGCTCTCAAGGGCGAAGCAGGGGGTGTCTACAACCTGGCCACTGGACGCGAGACCACCATTCTTGAACTCGCAAATGCCATCAATCTTGCTACAGGCAACAAGGCTCCGTTAAACCTGCAGCCCGCGCGTGATTGGGATCGTTCTGGCAAACGCTTTGCCTCCACTGAAAAAGCACGGTTGCAGCTCGGTTTTGAGGCGAAGGTTTCGATCCAGGAGGGCATCAACCGCACGGTCGAATGGACCAGGCAGAATGCGGCGGCTATCCAGATTTGCATGGACCAGCACCGCAAGCAATTGTCTCAAGTAGCCTGACCGTGCGTATCTTTACTGTCGTGGGCGCGAGGCCACAGTTTGTGAAGGCGGCGGTGGTTTCGCGAGAAATCAATAGGCGCTCCGCAGCCGGCGCCGATATTTCTGAATGCCTGGTGCATACAGGCCAGCACTACGACGAGAAGATGTCGGACATCTTTTTCGAGGAAATGCACATTCCGAAACCTTCGCATCGGCTGCAGGTCGGGGGCTTGTCGCACGGTAGCATGACTGGCCGTATGCTGGAGCAATTGGAGCCGTTGATGCAGGCCGAAGCACCGGACTGGGTGTTGATCTACGGCGACACCAACTCAACCTTGGCGGGCGCGCTTGCTGCCGCAAAGCTGCAAATACCACTTGCGCACGTGGAAGCAGGATTGCGGTCATTCAACCGGGCGATGCCGGAAGAAATCAACCGCGTTGTGGCAGATCATTTATCCAGCTTGCTACTTGCGCCTACTGACCAGGCGATTCAAAATCTGACGGCCGAAGGAATAACCGGCGACAAGGTGGTGAGATGTGGTGATGTGATGTACGACGCATCGCTCTATTACAGCAAGCTTGCTGTTGAAGGCAATTTGTTAAGCCGTCTCGATGTGCAAGCCGGAAAGTACTTTCTTGCGACCATACATCGTGCCGAGAATGTGGATAACCCCAAACGGCTGGCCACCATTTTGCAGGCCCTTGTCGAGTGCTCTGCAAAGCTTCCGGTGGTGTGGCCCATTCATCCTCGTACGCATAAGGCTTTGCGCGACCTGAACTTGCTCAAGGACGGCGAACTGAGGAATATGCGCTTGATCGAACCGGTTGGCTATCTCGACATGGTGCAACTGGAACGACATGCCAGCACTGTGCTCACCGATTCTGGTGGCGTGCAGAAGGAAGCATACTTTTTCGAGGTTCCCTGCGTCACGCTTCGGCATGAAACCGAATGGGTGGAACTGTTGCAGTGCGGAGCCAATCGCCTGGCTGCCCCGGACGACATCAAGGCCATCATTTCTGCCGTTGATGCAGCAATGCAAACTGGAAAATTTCCTGAAAAAGGCCTTTATGGTGATGGAAATTCCGCGGAGGCAATAGTTACAGCGCTGTTGAATTCCCGCCGCGCATCAGATGCGCCATCGCATTGACCCGATGTCTACGAAACTCAGTGTATTGCTTCTGTGCAACAGGCCGGTGCGCAATGCCGATGCGTCGACGATCACGGATCATCTCGACGCCATCAATCACTGCGGGCACGAGGTTATCGAACTCTCGTTCCTGAGAAACCTCCCCAGTCGCCTGGACCTTGGGCGATTCGATGTGATCGTCATTCATTATTCCATTGCCTTGGGGTACATGAGTGATCATTACATCAGCCCGGTAACCCGTCAGAAGATTGCTGCATTCAAGGGCCTGAAGGCAGTGTTCATTCAGGATGAATATCGCAGCATCAACAGCGTATTGAACATACTTGCCGAACTGGATGTTGGCCTCCTTTTTACCTGTATCCCTGCGCCTGAGATTGAAAAGGTTTACCCTGCCGCGTTGCTGCCGAACACCACCAGATTGAATACCCTGACGGGTTATGTCCCAAAGTCCCTGATTGGCTGGCCGAGGCTGCCAACGGGAGACCGGCCTGTTGACGTCGGGTATCGAACCCGCAAGCCGCCGTTCTGGCTTGGTGAGTTGGGGTACGAAAAATGGACCATCGCAGATCGCTTTCGTGACGCTGCTTCCGGCTCCAGTCTGGCGCTTGATTTGTCCTACGATGAATCAGCCCGGATCTACGGCATCCGCTGGACGGAGTTCGTGGCAAGTTGCAAGGCGATGTTGGGGGTTGAAAGCGGCGCGAGTGTGTTTGACTTTGAAGGAACGCTCCAGCAAAGGGTTGACAGCTATGTGTCCGAACATCCGGAATCCACTTTTCAGGATGTGCACGAAAAATTCCTGATTCCGTACGAAGGCTTGATCCGGCACAACCAGATATCACCGCGCTGCTTTGAAGCCGCCGCGCTTGGAACAGTCATGGTGCTTTATGAAGGCGAATACTCTGGCATTCTCAAGCCGTGGCGGCACTTTGTACCCCTGAAAAAGGATTTCAGTAATTTTGCTGAAGTTCTTGAAGTGCTCCAGGACGCCGGGAAATTGCAACAGATTGCCGCTGATGCCTATCAGGAAATAGCGCTAAATCCTGACTACAGTTACGAGACTTTTGGGCGTGAGTTCGCGGCTGCGGTCGGGAAAAGGTTTGCGAAATCTGGTGTCTCGCCGAGCCTCAATCCGTATACCCGAGCTGAATTTTCGTTGGCGGTAGTGCTCAGCATCAAATTTTTTACTCACAGGGTACTTTCTCGCGTTTTGCAAAAGATACTGTTGGGTACCTCATTGCGAAAAGTCATCTTCAGGTTGTGGGGCGGAGTGCCTTTCTCCCTCCGCAACTCGATTCGTCCCCTGTTTCGGATCATTGGTAGATAAACGTAGCCTTGCTACAAGGGAGAGCGCATGCATGTTTGCTTCGTGATCTCCACGCCGTTTGCACTCAATGCTTTTGTGGCGCCGGTGATCCGCGCGTTGGTACAACGCGGCGACAAGGTAACCGTGGTCGTCAATGCCAAGGCTGGAGTCATCGCAGAAGATATTGCGGGGCGCGCCGAGATAATTGACCTCCATCTTGCCAGGGCGATTTCGCCCGTCAGGGACTTGCAGGTCTTGTGGGCGTTGACCCGATTGTTTCGGGAGCGGCGGTTCGACATCGTGCACAGCATCACCCCCAAGGCAGGTCTGTTGGCCATGTTGGCGGCCCGTCTGGCCGGCGTCCCGGTTCGCATTCATACCTTTACCGGGCAGGTGTGGGCGACCCGCCAGGGCGCCATGCGCTGGCTGTTGCGCTTGCTGGACAAAGTGCTCGCCAGTTGTGCAAGCGCACTCCTCGTAGACAGCGCATCGCAGTGTGAGTTTCTGATCAGTGAGAAAGTAGTCAAGCGGGATCGGCTGCATGTTCTGGGGCAGGGTTCGATTTCCGGCGTAAATACATCGCGCTTCGCACCGCAACCGCACTGGCGGCAAGAAGTGCGTGCGGCTCTGGGCATATCGCCTGATGCGGTTCTGCTCATCTATATCGGCCGCGTTCACCCCGAGAAGGGTGTGGCCGAGCTTGCACAAGCTTTTGCGCAGCTTGCAGCGCGCTTTGCACATGTGCATTTATTGCTGGCAGGACCTGACGAAGGCGCGTTGTCACCGGCACTGGCCACACTTGCAACCTGGCGCGAACGTGTTCACGTCATTGGGATGACCTCCGAGCCCGAGAAGTACATGGCGGCCGCAGACATTTTCTGCCTGGCCAGCTACAGGGAGGGCTTTGGCCTTTCCCTGATCGAGGCTGCGGCGGCCGGGCTTCCTGCGGTTGCATCCAGGATTTACGGCGTGACCGACGCTGTGGTGGATGGTGTGACAGGCTTGCTGGTGCCAGTTCGCGACGTTCATGCCTTGGCCCAAGCCGTGGGGCAGCTTGTGGAGCAGCCCAGCCTGCGGGAAAATCTGGGTTTTGCGGCGAGGAAGCGGGCGCAAGAGCAGTTCTCTCAAGAAGTGGTGATTGATGCGTGGGCGGATTTTTATGACCGCCAGTCGATGCTGTTGCGGTAGATTTCCAGGAACCCGGCTTATTCTCCAGGCCAGGGATTTAGTGACCGCGCGGGTGATGGCTGCTGCCCTGCCCGGTTTGTGGGGTCCCATCCAAGGCCATAATTGCGACCATTAATATAGGCGTCTCATGGTTTTTTTGATGTGTCTCAGTTTTGTAGTGTCCCTGGTGGCGGCCATGCTAGTCATCCGGACGGCGCACAGTCATGCTGAACAATACGATGCTGCAAAGCCTCAACGCTTTCATGCTGGAAATGTTCCAAGGGTAGGCGGAATCGGAATACTGCTGGGGTTGGCCGGAGGGCTGCTGGCGGCGGCTTTTCAGGGTTTTACCGGAAGCAGATTCAATACCCCCATCCCCTGGCTGCTGGCTTTACAGATGCTGCTGATTCTCGTGCCCGCGGTCGTGGGCGGATTTTACGAAGACATCTCGCAACGGCTTTCAGTCAGATACAGGCTGCTGCTTACGGCTTTGTCCGCGGCTCTGGCGTGCGGCTTGCTGGGGTTGACCGTACCGCGGCTCGGCATACCGGGGGTGGACGGCCTGCTCCTTACCTTGCCGTGGTTCGGTGTTGCACTGGCTTTTTTTGCCATCTGTGGCTTACCCCATGCGTTCAATCTGATAGACGGGTACAACGGCCTTGCTGGCACGGTCGCTCTCCTGATCAGTTTGGCCATTGCCTATGTTGCACTGCAGTTGGGAGATCGTGAGCTGGCCGCGATAACGGTTTGCCTGGCGGGAGCAACAGGCGGGTTCCTCATGTGGAACTACCCTCGCGGGCTGATCTTTGCCGGGGATGGGGGCGCATACCTGTGGGGTGTGGTTATTGCAGTGGTCAGTATCCTGCTGGTCCAGCGCCATGATGCAATATCTCCCTGGTTTCCAATGCTGCTGCTTATCTACCCGGTGTGGGAAACAGTGTTTTCGATATATCGCAAGCTGGCGCGGGGTGGATCGCCCGGCGTCGCCGATGCGCTGCATTTTCACCAACTGATCTACCGGCGAATCGTTCGGGGGGTATTTCATGACGATGCTTCACGCCGGATGTTGATGCGCAACAACCGAACTTCCCCCTACCTGTGGAGCTTCACCCTGATGACGGTGTTGCCGGCAGTGCTGTTCTGGCGTGACACGGCTTTATTGATGTTTTTTTGTGCCTTGTTTATATTGACGTATGTAGCCGCTTACGTCGCAATTGTTCGATTCAAAGTACCCCGCTGGCTTCGGCATTGACGAGCTGGCGGCCAATACCTCGTCCGGCAGCTATATGAGTGGCTTCAGCAAAAAGCATCGGAAACAATCTTGAAATTGCAGTTTCTGTTTGCCGCATACGGAGCCGCTGCAGCTTCATTTTTGGCGTCTTTGCTCAGGGACTACGTGGTTATCACCCAGACAGACCAGAGCAAGGATTTTTTCCAGCTGTTTTATGTGGTCTCAATGGCCGCGGGGTTTGGCGTCAATGCGATTGCCCTGGGCCGGGGCTTTTTGGGTCGAATCGCCCTGGCACTCCTGGCATTGATGGGCGTAGTCGTCATTCTTCTGCTTCTGCCTGCATCCCTGCGAACACCTTACACCGTGGTCTTGCTGGTGTCGGTGCTGCTGATGTGGCTTGCCGGTGCGCAATGGGCGCGATTTCTTGTCGAGCGAGGCTGGGTTTTTTCTGGACGAGTGCGCGAAGCCGTTTCTTCTTTGGCTTTGGTGGGGCTGGTGGTCGCAGGCCTGGCTGTTTTTTCTTCGTTTTTCTGGGCAGTTGCTGCCGGGACCTTCTTCTCATGGTCCGTCTGGAAATTTGTGCGGTTGCGGTCCAGCCATCTGGCTACTCCCCTTCAATCGGCCACCGGCATCAGGGCGTTGGCAGGAGACGTCGTTGCGACAAACCTGGCAACCTTTGCGGTGACCTACTGGGCATTGCTGCAAACCAGCGGGCAAGGGGAAGCTTTTGGTTATGACGCCGCCACAGTCATTCGATTTGCGATGTACCTCTATCAGGTATTGATCATTGGATCGGTAGTTGTTGTTTCGGCTAGACGCCACTTGTTGCAGCTCCGTCACGTCAGGGCGTTAACAAGTGTAGCCATTTTTGTTTTTTTTGGGTCGTTGCTTCTGCCTCTTAACGTGGCTCTTTTCCTGACGCCGCTGTCGGCCGCTGCCGTTCACTATGGAGTGGTACTCCTTTTGCAAAGAGGCCGCTGATGCAGGCCCCGCGGTCAAGTGAAATGAAAACTCTGACTCGGTACACCTCGCGTTTTGATGCGCTCGTGGAGTTCTTCCCCTCAGTCGCTTGGCTGGGGCTGATGCTGCTGCCTCTGGCTTTCCAGTATTCCACACTTCATCCCGTTACCAGGGGTTTTCAGCTTGCAACTGTGGCGGCAATTGCCGTTTTCTTTTTCCTTGCTGACTATCTGTCCTTTCGCAAAGCTGTCAAGAGCCCATGTCTTTTGGAAGGCGGCCTCGTCTCCGTCCGCAATTGGCTGTTCCTCGTGGGGCTGTGCTTTCTATTGCCCGCGCTCTCTCATCTGTACCTGATGCCCGAGATCCCGCTGGTAGCGGCAGTCACGGACTGGAGCACCACTCAGGACTCGCTCAGGCTGCTGCGCCACTCCTCTGCCAAATTGCTTGATTTGCCACCGCTGGTTAAATACTTTTTCAACTGGTCTTTGACGGTGTTTGCGCCACTGTTTATTGTGGTGGCCTTCGTCACCGGAAAACATCTCTACGCCGTTCTCGCATTGCTTTTTGCTGGCTTGTACGCGGGTGCGACGCTGGCCAAGCTCCCGCTTCTGTTGCTGCTGGTGACATGCTTTA
Organism: uncultured Polaromonas sp.; assembly: GCA_964543355.1. GTDB lineage: Bacteria > Pseudomonadota > Gammaproteobacteria > Burkholderiales > Burkholderiaceae_C > Polaromonas. Next base: position 14,006 of record CAZIYA010000002.1, on the reverse strand, counting down.
CTGCCATGTGCGTCATGCCTACCAGGTTCCGCCGAATCCTGTCGGCGGGGTGGGTCGCCGCCGTGTTGGTTGGCGCTTCGTTGGTGGCTGTATTTTCGTTGTCAGGTTCGGTGGGCTTTATGGCAAAAGACCCTTCCCTGGTCAAGAGCCTCGAATTTCCGGGAATGAAGGCAGATGATCCACGGTTGGCGCTGACGCATGGGGATATTCGCCGCCTGACGCCGGAAGCCGCAGACGCTTCACACTCAGGCATGCAAAATGCAGCGGAGTACATCTTTTACCGGGCGTGGTTAACGCCCTCTGATGTTTCAAGCAGGTGGTACCAGTACTTCACCTATGTCCAGAAGGAGCCGTTGGGGCTTGCTGGCTTCCTGCCTTTCGGACGGGAGGGGGCCGTTGTACCCAGCAGGGCCGTCGGTATCTGGGCGTATCAGGAACGGTTTCCGCACAGGTACTTGCAAACGATCAGCGCGTATGCCTCTTTTGACGCGGATGCATTTGCGCGTGGGGGTGGTGCGGGGGTGGCACTTGCGACGCTCATTTTGCTCGCGACCCGGTTGACTGCCCGCTTTCTGGTCGCAGCGCACCCTGTTTCGCTGGCTGCCTATGGCGTGTTGCTGTGTGCTTTTGCCATATTGCCGTCGTCTGCTTCGCTTCAAGCCGTTCTCGGTGCACAGGGGATGTTCATTCCTCTTGTCATTTTGCTGATCATTCGCTTGCTCGCGCTTAAAACCTGACTGCAGGCGGCGGCGTGCCTTTGGTGCAGAAGAAGATGCCGCCCATCCGTTGAATTTGTGTCACGCTGAAATAACCCCTCCTTACTGTAAGATTAAAGTTGCGGAAGCGCACGCTGCCCTATCACGGTTTTAACTACTTTCTGCCCCGGCATGATCAGCAATAAATTGACAGTTTGGTTGCTTCAAACGGGTGAGCCGCTTCATATGGACCCGGATCCGCGGCCTATGCGAGCCATGAATCTGGCAAATGCACTGGTGGAAGCGGGGCATACCGTCGTACTCTGGAGTTCTGCCTTTTATCATCAGGAGAAAAGGCACCGCACTCGTGGTGCGCAAACCGTCGCTATTTCTCCGCAACTCGAAATTCGCCTTGTACCCAGCCCGGGCTATTCGCGCAATATCGGGCCAGGAAGGCTTTGGGATCATGCCGTTCTTGGTTATCAACTCCGCCGTCTTCTAAAAAAAGAGACGACGCCCCCCGATGTCGCATTCATCGGCTACCCGCCCATAGAAGCTGCCGCTGTCATGACCCGCTGGTTGTCTTCTCGTGGAGTGCCGTGCCTCCTGGACGTCAAAGATCAGTGGCCCACAATCTTTGTAAATGCGGTTCCCGCGTTCCTGGCGCCAATAGTAAAAGTCGCTCTGTTCCCCTATTTCCGGTTGGGGCGGCGCGCCATGCGGGAGGCCACCGGACTGACTGCCATGGCAGAGGGTTTCTTGCAGTGGGCGCTGATTTTTTCTGGCCGGCTGCGAAGTCGTGCTGACAGGGTTATTCCCCTGACGACACCGAATGTTCCCGCGCCGGCACTCGATCGGCAGAAGGCTCGGGACTGGTGGGATGGCCAAGGTGTCATGGCTGATGGGCGGGCCCGGGTCTGTTTTATTGGTTCGCATTCGCGGGCTTTTGATATGAACCCTGTGGCCGAGGCGGCCAAATCATTTGCCGCCAAGGGGCAGCATTGCCAGTTTGTGATTTGCGGGGATGGAGAATGTTCTGCGGCCTGGAAGGATTTACTGAGGGGGCTACCGAACGTCGTATTTGCAGGATGGGTTAACCGGCCGCAAATTCAGGCACTTGCGGAACGATCCACGGTTGCACTTGCCCCGTATCACTCCACGGACGATTTCGCGATGAGTGTGCCCAACAAGATTATTGACTCCCTGGCACTGGGCCTGCCTATTGCGAGTTCCCTGGGAGGGGAAGTTGAGGTTCTGATCGCATCGAACGGTGTGGGTCTGAGTTATGGTCCGGCAAGCGGAACCTCGCTGGCCCAATGTCTTGAGCGCATGCTGCAAGACCCCGAATTTACCCGCCAGTCTGCCGATCGCGCATTACGCCTCTATAGCGAAAAGTTCTCATTTTCCAGCGTATATGGAGGAGCGGTTGGGCACCTTGAGATGTTGGCAGCGCGTGGCTGTTCGGAGGCAAGGTATGGATAGGGACAAGCTGACCGAACTTGAGAGATACGACGCCCGCGCTCGGGAGCAATTGGACGGTTCCGGTGCGCTGACGGCGCCCTCCGGGTTTGGCGCATCTGCCATGCCGCACTATCTTCGGGCGCCGTATTTGCACTATGAAAAACAGATTGCAGCGCTTGTGCGTCCGGACCATCGCGTGCTTGAACTGGGTGCCGGTAGCGGCTTGCATACTCTGAGCTTGGCAAGAACCGGGGCGGCAGTGATTGCCAGCGACATATCATCCCAGTCGCTAGCCTTGTTGGACCGTCATGCTCTGTCGATGGGAGAGAAGGTCACTACTTGCCTGGCTGACATGGAAGCGCTTCCTTTTGAGGACAATTCCTTTGACGTGGTCGCATGCGCAGGCAGTCTCAGTTATGGACTTCCGGAATCTGTGGACACCGAAATTATCAGGGTTCTTCGCAAAGGGGGGCTCTTTCTGTGCGTGGACTCCTTGAACCACAACCCGATCTACAGGCTTAACCGCCTGATACATTCTCGCCAGGGCAGGCGCACAAAAAGCACGCTGAAGCGTATGCCCGATCTGGGGCGCATTTCCCGAATAAGCAGGCATTTCGATGCCGCAGAGGTTCATTTTTTCGGGGCTTTGACTTTCGCCATGCCATTGGCGGCCCGGCTGGTGGGCGCTGAACGCGCTGGTTTTTTATCGGATTTCTTTGACAGGGTTGCAAAAGTCAGGCGTTCAGCATTCAAATTTGTATTGATAGCGAAATCGCTGGACAAGGCGTAGACGGAATCCTCCTGGAGGATGTGTTTGTTTTTTTTGAATTTTTCAGGTGAAGCAATATGAAGCAGATTCCCTTTTTCCCCTATTCAGATTTGTTCAAGCGTGATGAGGCAGCGCTGACAGAGATCATGCTGGATGTCTGCCGGCGGGGTGCCTACATTCTTCAGAAGGAGTGCAGGGACTTTGATGCCCATCTCGCCGAATTCATGGGGGTCAAGCATGCATTCGGGGTAGCGAATGGAACCGACGCCATTACCCTGGGCTTAAAGGCGGTGGGTATTGCTGCCGGTGACGAAATTATCCTGCCGTCGCATACCTACATTGCTACCGCCGCGACCGTGCATCTCATTGGCGCTGTGCCCGTGCTCGCCGAATGCGGGGCGGACCACATGCTGGATGCGGCAGATGTCGAAAAACGCATAACTGCAAGGACGAAGGCAATCATGCCCGTGCAGATCAATGGCCGGACTTGCGACATGGATGCTTTGAGAGCCGTTGCTGACCGGCATGGGCTCATGATTGTGGAAGACGCGGCGCAGGGACTTGGTTCGAGATTCAGGGGGCAGTGTGCGGGTACGTTCGGAAAGTTTGGAACGATTAGTTTTTATCCGGCAAAACTATTGGGATGTTTCGGTGATGGCGGTGCTATCGTTACCAACGACGATGACGTGGCGGCCCGGATTTCGCTGCTTAAAGATCACGGACGCAATGAGGAGGGGCGGGTGGTCGCGTGGGGATACAACTCCCGACTCGACAATCTGCAAGCGGCAATACTTGACTACAAACTCCAGACCTATCCCAAGGACATAGAGCGCCGCCGTGAGATAGCTGCGCTTTATCAGAAAGGGTTGGGCAGCCTGGCGGAACTGGATCTCCCTCCCGCTCCTGACTCGGATGCCAGGCATTTTGACGTCTATCAGAATTACGAAATTGAGGCGGATAACCGCGATGCCTTGCGGACTCACCTTGACGCGCACGGCGTCAAGACCATCATTCAGTGGGCGGGCACGCCGGTGCACCAATTCAGGGAGTTAGGCTTCACCGTGGAGCTGCCAAAAACAGATGCTTTTTTCCGGCGCTGCATGATGTTGCCGATGAACACGGCGCTTTCCAACGACGATGTTCACTACGTTGTCTCGGCTGTCCGCAGCTTTTACGGCAAATAATCATGGACGACTGGTCGCTTGGCCACTTGGCAGACCCTGCACGACATCAACAGGCCGTCGATGTTGCGGGCGAGGATGCAACCACCCTGCTGGACCAGCTGCGCATGATGTTGCGCATTCGGCATGCCGAGCGCTGTCTTGCTGATGGCCGGCGCGCAGGGGTGATCGGTGGGCCGGTGCACTTGGGTGTGGGCCAGGAAGCCGTTGCTGTGGGGGTGGCCGCGGAACTGCGCAAAACCGACAGGGTGTTCGGGGCACATCGTTCCCATTCCCATGTTCTTTCCATGGGTTCGACTTTGCATCGACTGTTCGCCGAGGTCCTGGGCAAGGACACGGGGTTATCGCGTGGCATGGGCGGTTCCATGCACCTCTGGGATCAACCCAATGGTTTTTATGGTTCGGTACCCATCGTCTCAGGTACCGTGCCGCTGGCTGTCGGTGCCGCGCTAGCTGCGAAGCTGCAGGGGGGAGGCGATGTCGGCGTCGCTTACCTCGGCGATGGCGCCGTGGAGGAGGGTGTGGTGCATGAGTCGTTGAACCTGGCCAGGATGCTCAAGGCGCCAGCCATTTTTGTGGTTGAGAACAATCTTTTTGCGAGTCACATGCATATTTCATTGCGGCAGCCAAAGCCGGCTACGTCACGGTTCGCGTCCGCCAACGATATTCCCTACGAGATCGTCGACGGTAACAATGTGGTGGCGGTTCGGGCAGCTGCGGCTCGCCTGATTGATCGGGCACGCGCCGGGGAAGGCCCGGGGTTTCTGGAAGCGGTTACTTACCGCTGGTATGGCCATGTCGATTGGCGCGAAGATATTGATGTGGGTGTCAATCGAAGTGCGGAAGATGTGGCAGCCTGGCGCAAGCGGGATCCTGTTGCGCGGCTGGTGGCGGGGCTGGGTGCGCACGGCCTGCTGGACGAAAACCAGTTGGCGGCGATGGAGGCGGAAATCGCGCTGGAGGTTGCCGCTGCCTGGAAGCAGGCGCAAGCCGATGTCGACCCCCCGCTTTCCGCGCTGACTTCCCGGGTGTTTGCCGTGCAGGCACGCCAATGAGCGTTACCCGCTACAACTATGGGACCGCCATGCTGGCGGCCTTCGAGTACCTCCTGGACAAGTATCCGGAAGTGTTTGTTATCGGTCAGGGACTCTGGAGCCCGTGGTACGTTGGCAATTCGATGACGGGCCTGGAGAAAAAGTTTGGCGCCCATCGGGTGATTGACACGCCTGTGTCGGAGTCGGCCTGTACGGGAGCTGCAGTAGGTGCAGCCCTGGCCGGGATGAAGCCAATCATGGTGCATCCGCGCATGGACTTCATGCTCTATGCGATGGATGCCATTGTTAACCAGGCGGCCAAGTGGTCCCATATGGTTGGAGGGCAGGCAAACCCGGGGGTAACCATTCGCAGCATCATCAATCGGGGCGGGGAGCAAGGGGCGCAGCATTCCCAGGCGTTGCACGCCTGGTTTGCACACATCCCCGGGTTAAGGGTCGTCATGCCCGCCACTGTGGCCGATGCGCGTGATCTTCTCATTGCCTCGGTATTGTGTCCCGACCCCGTGATTTTCATTGATGATCGATGGTTGTATGACCTTGAGGACGATTTGCCGCCGGTGTTGGAGAGACCGCTTAATCTGGAGGGACCGCGCTGCCTCCGGCAAGGTCACGACCTGACCCTCGTAGCTTCCAGCTATTCGACAAGATTGGCTCTGGAAGCCGCGGAACATCTGGAACATCGTGGCATAGCGGCTGAGGTCATTGATTTGCGGGTTGTCAATCCTCTCGACCCCGCCGCAATTGTGGGGTCGGTGAAAAAAACCGGACGACTTCTTGTTGTTGATGGCGGCTGGGGTCCATGCGGGCTTGCGGGGGAAGTCATTGCCAAAGCAGTTGAGCAGTTGCCTCCAGATGCCCTGAAAAAATCCCCCGTCCGTATTACCCTTCCCTTTGCCCCTGCCCCTACCGCAAAGGTACTGGAGCAGGCTTACTACCCGACCGTTGCGATGTTGGTATCCCGGGCTGAAAAGCTGATGGAACAAGTATGCTGAAACGACTGTTCGATGTGATTGCCTCAGGGGTCGGGTTGGTCCTGGCCTGTCCAGTGCTGCTTCCGGTGATGTTTCTGGTTTGGTGGCATGACAGGCATTCGCCGTTTTACATTGCGCCGCGCGTAGGTAAAAGCGACAAACCCTTCAAAATGATCAAGCTGCGTTCGATGGTAATCAATGCCGACAAGTCTGGCGTGGACTCCACAAGTGCAAATGACACTCGGATCACGGCGGTAGGATTGTTCATTCGCCGCTACAAACTCGATGAACTGACGCAGCTCTGGAATGTATTCACGGGTGACATGAGCCTTGTCGGCCCGCGACCTAATGTCAAGCGCGAGACAGATCTCTATACACCCGCTGAACGTAGACTGCTGGACGTCAAGCCCGGTATCACCGATATTTCTTCCATTGTTTTTTCGGATGAAGGGGACATCCTCAAAAACCAGCCTGATCCCGATATTGCCTATAACCAGCTGATCCGTCCTGGAAAGAGTATGTTGGGCTTGCTGTACATTGAAAACCAATCGCTTTGGCTTGACATCAAGCTGTGCGTTCTCACGGTGATTGCAGTCTTGTCCCGGGAGAGTGCCCTGGCTGGCCTGCAAAGAATACTTCGGGATATCAAAGCCCCGGAAGAGGCGCTTGTGCTTGCGCGGAGAAAGCAGGCCCTTGTACCGCGCCCACCTCCCGGCGCGGATCGCATTGTTACATCCAGGGATGGCAATCCTTTTGCCTGATATCGAGCCACCCACTGTCCGGAAAGCCGCAAATGACTTTAGTACGCTTTAGCGGCCGCGCGGGCGTTGCCGTATTGGCAGCAGTATCCGCCGGCCTGTCGATGGCTTTGATTAGTCTTGCGAAGGTACTGTTGGTTGTCACGGCGCTTCTTGCGCTATTGACAGGCTGGCGGTCGTCCACCGGGAGAGCGCCGCTTGAAGAAATGTGGACGCCGCGGCTGGTATTGCTAATTCTGTTTGTTTTTTCTTGCAGCCTTTTTTGGACAACGGCGGTCATGCCTGAGGCTCTGGGTGCCATGGGAAAGTATGGCAAGTTGCTCGTCATTCCCGCGCTTCTGATTCTGGTTCGCAGAGATCGGGAGGCATTCTTTGTCCTGGCTGCTTTTATGGGGGCTCAGCTTTCCCTGCTTTTCAGTTCCTGGCTACTTTATTTTCACGTCCCCCTTCCGTGGGCTACCTCACGCATGGCCACGACCTCGTATGCTGTTTTTTCCAGCTATCTCGATCAAGGCATTATGAGTGCCGTTGTCGCAGCTGTTGCCTGGCACCTGAGAACGCTGGCGCCAAATCGACTAATGTTTTATGGCGCTGTTGCAATCTCCCTGCTCGCAACGGCCACCGTTTTTGTGGTATTTGTCGGGCGCACGGGCCAGCTTGTCAGCATGGTCATGTTAGGGTTGGCGATTTTTTGGGCTTTGCCTCCGCGATACCGTTTGTTGTCTGTGCCACTGTCGCTTATTATTGTCACGATTGCATTCGTTGGGTTCTACCAAGTCTCACCCAGATTCTCGGCAGTTACAAAGGAGGCTTCCGCTTACCTGGTCAAACCGGAAGCGCAAACATCCACGGGCGCCAGGCTTAGTTTCTGGAAAGCTTCTTTGGAAATCATTGCGGAAGAACCTTTGATTGGCTCAGGGGTGGGGAGTTGGGCAGTCGAGTACGAGCGCCTCAACCGTGCAAAAAATCCCTCCTTCGTTCTGGACGTCGGCAATCCCCATCAGGAGTTCCTGTTGTGGGGTGTGCAGCTGGGAATTGGCGGTATTTTGTTGTTGTCCTTGTTTCTGCTCGGCTTGATAAGGGATTTCTCCCGCCTGGACGCTCCAGTGGCGCGCGCAGGACAATCGGTTGTCACTGCGATGGCCATGTCTTTTCTGCTTAATTCTTCACTCTACGATGCTTACATCGGAGACTTCTTTTGCCTATTGCTGGGTATTCTGTTGATTTATGGTCACCGTTGCCGACGTATTTCGGGGTCCGTCACATCTTGAAGAAGGGCAAGACCCCTATTAAAACAAGCTCAAACCGGGCCGCAAGTCGGAATACCGACTGGTATGCTATGCGGCGATGATGTCGTTTTCACGCGTCGTCTTCACGGCTACGTTTCTCCCATTTTCAGTTTTCTGAGTAGGCCTAATGCGTAGTCAGGTTCTTAATTGGTCGCGCGGTACAAAGTGGCTTTTTGTTGCTGTGCTGGATATTCTCATGTCGGTGGTGGCGATGTGGATGGCCTTTTCGCTGCGACTGGACATCTTTCATTGGCCTTCCAGCATGGAATGGGTCGCGTACGGTGTCGCACCGATGCTTTCGATCCCTGTATTTATCAAGTTCGGTCTCTATCGGGCCATTTTTCGTTATACAGGGCTTGCTGTAGTTACAGCTACTGCGCAAGCAATTGCCGTGTACGCAGTGCTGCTCTGCATTCTTCTCCAATGGCAGCAATGGCCAGGCATACCCCGTACCTTGGGATTGTTGCAACCGGTTATCTTTTTGGTTCTGGTCGTTATCAGCCGTGCCTTGGCTCGCTTCTGGCTTTCTGGGCTTGGAGGCCCTGATCGTCGTGTGGTTGGCCGGCTGTTGATTTATGGTGCAGGGAGCGCAGGTGTGCAGACGGCCACGGCTATCGGTATTTCCGGGCAATACAAACTGGTGGGGTTTATTGACGATGATGCTTCTAAAGTGCGGCGCAGTATCAATGGTGTTCCGGTATTCGGATCGGCAGAAGTTCCCGAGGTAGTGGCTCGGCATCTTGTTAGCGATATCCTGCTTGCCTTGCCGAGCGCATCGAGGGAAAGACGTAACAATATTCTCGCAAGCTTAAGAGGCTTGCCTGCGCGTATCCGAACCCTACCAGGTTTGGCCGACTTGGCCAGCGGGCGTGTAACGGTACGCGATTTTCGGGAACTCGACGCGGAAGATCTTTTGGGCCGCACACCTGTACCTCCTGATACTCACTTGCTTGAGCGTACGCTGACAGGGCAGGTTGTGTTAGTAACGGGCGCTGGCGGCAGTATTGGTAGCGAATTGTGCCGTCAAATCATCTTGCAACGCCCAAGTCGCCTGCTGTTGATTGATCATGCCGAGTTTGGTCTTTATTCGATTCATCAGGAGCTGCAGGCGCTGCGCGCAGCCAAGAATTTGTTGGTTGAGTTGGTACCTTTGCTCGGGAGTGTCCTTAGCTACAAACGCATGTCTGCGGTGTGTGCCGAGCATTTGCCTGCTATTGTTTATCACGCGGCAGCGTACAAACACGTACCGTTGGTCGAAAGCAATGCCGGTGAAGGCGTAGCAAATAATGTATTCGGTACGTTGAACATGGCTCGCGCTGCTATGGAAAATTCTGTAGCCCGGTTTGTCCTTATATCAACTGACAAGGCGGTACGTCCTACTAATGTGATGGGTGCAAGTAAACGCATGGCCGAACTGGTGTTGCAGGCGCTGGCGGCAGATGCCATGCCGGTCTTCCCGGACAGCGTCTCCGGGCCCGGTAGCGCTCGATCCAATCAGACCTGCTTCACTATGGTTCGCTTTGGAAATGTGCTTGATTCCAGTGGCAGTGTTGTACCGCTTTTCCGTCAGCAGTTGGCTGAAGGTGGTCCGTTGACGGTGACTCATGCAGAGGTGACCCGCTATTTCATGACTATTCCCGAAGCAGCTCAATTGGTGCTGCAAGCTGGTGCGATGGCAGATGGCGGAGATGTATTTGTACTGGATATGGGCGAGCCCGTGAAGATATTGGACCTTGCACGCCGTATGGTCGAGTTGTCAGGTCTGACCGTCCAGGATGATGATTCCCTTGCAGGGGACATTCAGATTGCCATTACTGGCTTGCGCCCAGGCGAAAAACTCTATGAAGAACTTCTGATCGGTGACAACCCTGAACCAACCGCTCATCCCAGGATCATGAAAGCACATGAGCCGTGCCTTCCCTGGGCGGAGCTTTCGAACGAATTGCAAGCCTTCTGGCTCGCCGCGCAGGCCAACGACATCGATGCCATCAAGGCCATGCTCAAACGTCATGTGCAGGGGTACCAACCGAGCTGATGCATTCCGGGTATGTCGGCCTGTATGCGGCACAATTCAGGATAATTCCCACCTGACCAAGGCGAGCCGCAATGACGACTACCACCGACCCCGACCTCTCCCACGTAGGCCCGCGCGACAAGGCCGAAATCCTGGCGCAGGCGTTGCCTTACATCCGCAAGTTCCACGGCAAAACCCTGGTCATCAAATATGGCGGCAATGCCATGACGGATCCGGCGCTGCAGGCGGATTTTGCCGAGGATGTGGTGCTGCTCAAGCTGGTCGGCATGAACCCGGTGGTGGTGCATGGTGGCGGGCCGCAGATCGAGACGGCGCTGAACCGGCTGGGCAAAAAGGGGGAATTTGTCCAGGGCATGCGGGTCACCGACGAGGAAACCATGGAAGTGGTGGAGTGGGTGCTGGCGGGCCAGGTGCAGCAGGACATCGTGGGCCTGATCAACCAGGCGGGCGGCAAGGCTGTCGGCCTGACCGGGCGCGATGGCGGGCTGATCCGGGCGCAAAAGCTCAAGATGCTGGACAAGGACGACCCGGCGCGGGAGCACGACATCGGCTTTGTCGGTGACATCCTGAGCATCGACCCGAGCGTCGTGAAGGCGCTGCAGGACGACGCTTTCATCCCCGTCATCAGCCCCATAGGCTTCGGTGAGCACAATGAAAGCTACAACATCAACGCCGACGTGGTGGCCGGCAAGCTGGCCATTGTGCTCAAGGCCGAAAAGCTGGTGCTGCTGACCAACACGCCGGGTGTGCTCAACAAGGCCGGGGAGTTGCTGACCGACCTGAGCGCCCGAGAGATCGACGACCTGTTTGCCGACGGCACGATTTCCGGCGGCATGCTGCCCAAAATCGAGGGTGCGCTGGACGCGGCCAAAAGCGGCGTGAACTCGGTCCACATCATCGACGGCCGCGTGCCGCACGCCATGCTGCTCGAAATCCTGACTGACCAGGCGTACGGCACCATGATCCGCTCGCATTGAAGCGCGCCCATGAAGCTACTGCGCGTCTGCCATGCGTTGTTGCGCGGTGCTCGCAATCCTCATGTGCGGCAGGCATATTCCGTTGCTGTGCTCCGTGCGCCTAGCCTGACAGCCGCTCGCCAAGCTTCCTGAACGCGTTTCTGCAACTTATCTCGAGGCCCTATGCGACTCCTTTTAGTTGAAGACGATGTGATGCTGGCCAGCGGCATCAAGCTGGGGCTCAGCGATGCCGGTTACGCGGTGGACTGGGTCGGCAGCGCCGAGCGTGCCGAAGAGGTGCTGCAGGGCGAGAGTTTTGACGCCGCCATCATCGACATCGGGCTGCCGAAGATCGACGGGCTGGAGCTGACAAGGCGGATGCGCACGCGCGGGGTGGCCATGCCGGTGCTGATTCTCACCGCGCGGGATGCGCTGCAGGACCGGGTGCAGGGCCTGGACCTGGGTGCCGACGACTACATGGTCAAGCCGTTTGAGCTGCCGGAACTGCTGGCGCGCCTGCGCGCGCTGCTGCGCCGCTCGCAGGCGGCCACCAGCGCCATTTTGAGTTTTGGCGCGCTGGAGCTTGACTCTGCCAATCGCCAGGCGCGAGCCCATGGCCAGCTCATCGAACTCGGGCCGCGCGAATGGACGGTGATGGAGTATCTGCTGATCAACGCCCCCAAGCCCGCCAACAAGGAGAAACTGCTCGCCGCGTTGACCGGCTGGGACAAGGAAATAACGCCCAACGCCATCGAGGTCTACATTTCCCGCCTGCGCGGCAAGCTGGAGCCGCATGGCATCGCGCTGCGCTCCATCCGCGGTTTTGGCTATCGGCTGGAGCTGGTTGCCGGCGGGCCGGTGGGCCCAGCGCCCGAATAAACCCTGTTTCATGGCCCCGGACTCCCGAGCCGACGCCGCTGCCCTGGCAACAGTCCCCGCCAGCAGGCCCGCAGCCATGAAATTCGGCCTGCAGCGCCGCCTGCTCCTGCTGCTGCTTGCGCCCTTGAGCCTGTTTGCGGCGGTCAGTATTTATTTCGACTACCAGGCGGCGGGCGATGCCGCCCTGCAGCAGGACCAGCAGCTGCGCCGCCTCGCGCCCTTGCTGGCCGATTCGGTGATCGCGCCTGGAAACACGCCTTCAGACGGCCCGGTGATGCTGCTGGCGCCGTCGGTGGCCGAGTTCATCAAGGGGCGCCCGGGGTTTGCCGGCTACCGGGTGTCCAGTGCCGCCGGCGACTACCTTGCCGGCGATGCCTGGATCAGCCCGATGGTGCCCACCACGCGCGAGCCGGAGTTTCACAGCATGGAGGAGGACGGGGTGACTTACCGGGTGGTGGCGCAGCGCGTGACCACGGTTGCCGGCGAGCTGATCCTGCAGCTGGCCGACGGTTCCGATGCGCGCCAGCAATGGGTGCGTTCGGTGTTTTTCAAGGTGCTGCTGCCCAACCTGATCCTGGTGGTGGCGGCCGCTTTTGCCGTCAATTGGGCCGTCACGCGGGCCCTCCGGCCGTTGCTGGCGCTCAAGGAGGCGGTCGAGCGGCGCTCCCCGCGTGACTTGGGCGCCATTGATCCCCAGAGCACGCCAACCGAGGTCCAGCCGCTGGTGGCGTCGCTGAACCGGCTGTTTGCGCTGGTCAACGACCAGGCCGAGGGCCAGCGCCGTTTTGTGGCCGATGCCGCGCACCAGTTGCGCACGCCGCTGGCCGGCCTGCAGGCCCAGGTTGAGGCCTGGGCGCAGGCGGCCAATGCGCCCGTGTCCGGCGGCCAGCTGACCCTGTCGGCTGACAAGATCATGCGGCTGCGCAGTGCAACGCGGCGCACCTCGCAGCTGGCCAACCAGCTGCTGGCCCTGTCGCGGGCCGATGCGTCCAACATGTCGGGCCAGGCCATGCAGCGTGTGGACCTGAAGGACCTGTGCGAGTCGGTGCTGGCCCTGCACCTGGATGCAGCTTCGGCCAAGGGCATTGACCTGGGGCTGGAGGTGCGTTTTGCCCAGGTGTCCGGCCATGAATGGCTGCTGCGCGAGCTGCTGGGCAACCTGGTGGACAACGCTGTCAAATACACGGCACCGGGCGGCACGGTCACGATACGCTGCGGGCAACTGCAGGCCCAGCCGGGCGGGTCACCTGGGCAGCCGCAGGTGTTTCTCGAGGTGGAAGACGATGGCCCGGGTATTCCGGCGCTGGAGCGGGCGCTGGCGCTGGAGCGCTTCTACCGGGTGCCGGGCACCGTCGGGGAAGGCAATGGCCTGGGCCTGGCGATTGCCGACGAAATTGCCCGCGTCCACCATGCGCCGCTGACCCTGGAGCCTGCCGGCAGCCGGGACGGTGTGGCATGGGGCTTGCGGGTGCGGCTGGTGCTCCAGCTGTCGGCCTGATCCCGGGGTCGAAAAGCCGCCTCGGCGGCGCTTGCGCTACCCGGGTTTGCCCCCGGCCGGTGCCCGCCTGGAGGGTGCGGTGGCTGTGCGAGAATCAAAGCGACGCCCTGGTTTTTGAAACATCTCTTACAACAACGCACTGCACGCCTTATGTCCGAGTTTGAGTCTGATGTGAGCCCCGAGCTCTCCACGCCAGCCGCCCCGCGCAAGCGCCCCAAACCGGGCGAGCGCCGCGTGCAGATCCTGCAGGCCTTGGCGACCATGCTGGAGCAGCCCGGTTCGGAGCGCATCACCACCTCGGCCCTGGCGGCCCGGCTTGACGTCAGCGAGGCCGCGCTGTACCGCCACTTCGCCAGCAAGGCGCAAATGTTTGAAGGCCTGATCGAGTTCATCGAGCAGACCGTGTTCACCCTGGTCAACCAGATTGCCGAGCGCGAGACCGACCCGGCGCAGCGCACC
>CAZIYA010000001.1:0-85349 GCA_964543355.1 uncultured Polaromonas sp. | reverse complement strand
CGGGGTACCCGTTTGTGGCTGGGCTTGTAGCCCACCACGCCGCAGAAGGCAGCCGGCCGTATCAGGGAGCCGGCGGTCTGTGTCCCCAGCGCCAGCGGCAGCATGCCGTCGGCCACCGCAGCGGCCGAGCCGCTGGACGAACCGCCGGGCGTGTGTTCCGGATGATGCGGGTTGCGCGTGACCCCGGGGAACATGTTGGCCAGCTCGGTGGTCACCGTTTTGCCCAGCAGCACCGCGCCGGCTTCGCGGCACAGCGCCACGGCCGCGGCATCAGCCAGCGGTTGCCGGTCCGCATAAATCGTTGAGCCATAGGCGGTGGGCAGGTCAAAGGTGTCGAACAAATCCTTCACGCCAAACGGCAGGCCATGCAGCAGACCGCGTACCGGGCCGGCATCGAGTTCGCGCGCCTTCACCAGCGCAGCGTCGGCGCCCAGCTGCACAAAGGCCTGCACCTGCGCTTCACGTTCGGTGATGCGGTCCAGGCAGGCGCGAACCAGGTCCGCGGCCTTGAGTTCACGCCGTGCGAGCAGGATGGCTGCTTGCCAGGCGGCGAGTTGGTGCAGGGGGGGGGAGCGGGAGGAAGTCATGCCCGCCAGTATCTGTGCTTCCGTGTTTTTGTGCGCAAGCGCCACAAAAAAGGCCCCTCCAAAACTGGAAGGGCCTGTATCTGGTGCCCGGGGCCGGAATCGAACCGGCACGCCTTGCGGCGGGGGATTTTGAGCGCTGGTTTTTCCGATACGCTGACATCAGCCAGGGCACGACGCAGTGCTCTCAGCTCGGTTCCTTCGAAGGGGCCTCAGCGCTGATCATACCTTGGCCTAGTACCGCTTTCGACCTGATTAACTTTCGCCCGGCTCCTAGCTGGCTCCTAAGTTCAGGTCGCAACCCAAGGAGATCAGATGGCCAAAATCAAGCTTACCAAGACTATCGTAGACGCTGCCAGGGCTGGCGCGCAGGATATTGAACTGCGTGACACGCTGGTGCCCGGCTTCCTTTGCAAGGTGACGCCGACCGGGCGTAAGGTGTTCATGGTCCAGTACCGGACGAATGCTGGCGAGCGCCGGAAACCCGCTATCGGGCTGTTCGGAGAGTTGACCGTCGAACAGGCTCGCTCTATCGCTCAGGACTGGCTGGCGGAGGTGCGGCGTGGGCAAGACCCCAGTGCACTGAAATCGGCCGCCCGAAAGGCCCCGACCATGAAAGAGCTGTGCGCTCGCTTCATCGAGGACTATTCAAAGTCGCATAACAAGCCGAGCACGGTTGAAGGCAATCGAAAGTACATGACGCTTCACATACTGCCCGCGTTGGGCAATATGAAAGTTCCCGATGTCACGCGGCAGGACATCATTGCGATGATGAAGAAGCGGGAGAAGGCGCCGACCGGTGCCAATCGCGTGCTCGCTTGCCTGCGCAAGATGTTCAATATGGCCGAGGTCTGGGGCTACCGGCCGGACGGCTCAAACCCCTGCAAGCACGTCCAGAAGTACCCCGAAAAGGGTAAAACCCGGCTCATCACCGACGTACAGCTGTCTCAGCTGTACGCGTACCTGGATCAAGCCGACGCGGAAGGCCTGGAGCACCCGACCCTGACCCTTGCGATCCGGCTGCAGTTTGAGTTCGCCGCACGCATGTCCGAAATCCTCATGCTTCGCTGGGAGTGGATCGACTTCGCGAATCGACGGGTTGTCTGGCCCGACAGCAAGACCGGGGGTATTTCCAAGCCCATGAGCCAGGAGGCAGTCCGCTTGCTGACGAACGCACCGCGCTTCGGTGAATCGCCGTTCGTCTGCCCGGCGATCTTCAAGCCTTCGCGTCCGCTGCCTAGGCACACCTATACCCAAGGCTGGAAGCGCATCCTGAGCCGCGCAGGCGTTCCTCATGTTGGCACACACGGCGTCAGGCACCGGGCGGCGACGGATATCGCTAATTCCGGTGTTCCGGTGAAGGTCGGAATGGCGCTGACTGCCCATAAGACCGTCACGATGTTCATGCGGTACGTGCACACGGAGGACGACCCGGTGCGCAACGCCGCCGATCTGGTTGCGGCCCGACGCAAAGGCCTGGTGGAGGACGAGCGAACTGCGGCGGCCAGGCCAACGGCACCTTCCGAGAAATTCATCGAACTCCCGGCGCCGGCAGCCGACACCGGATCGCGAACGGCGGCGGGCGCCTACCGCCCGTTTCGTCACCGTCGTACCGGCGAGCGTGCTGTGCCACCGGGGACGGCCCGTTCGTCGGTGGACAAGCGCCAGGAGGGGAAAGTTGTTGAGTCGGCCTTGCAGTCTTGACTAATATTCGTTTATAGACGAAAATGACTGCATATCAAATTGAGCACTACCTAAGTGCCGGTGAGCACAAGGACCTGTACATCGACTGGCTGCAACGGCTTCGCGACAGCCAGGCCAAGGTGGCCGTGGTTCGGCGGGTGACACGCATCGAGCTGGGCAACTTTGGCGATCACAAGTTCTGTCGTGATGGCGTATGGGAACTTCGCATCGATGTGGGACCGGGTTACCGGGTGTATTACGCCTTGTCAGGGCATCGTGTGGTGGTGCTGCTGTGCGGCGGCGACAAGCGGACGCAAGGTGCGGACATTGCTCGGGCGGTGGGATATTGGCAGGACTGGCAACGGAGAACGGATGATGAAAAGTAGACCCCATGACGACGCGATGGCCGAGCTGTATCGTGGCGACCCAGCGTTCGCGCTGGAGGTCATCAACGGCATCCTCGAAGACGGCGACCAGGCCGAGCTGTTGATCGTGCTGCGCCAGATGGCGCAAGCCTTCGGTGGGGTTCAAGCAGTGGCCGAGCAGGCCCATTTGAACCCGACCCAGCTCTATCGCACGCTTTCGCCGAAGGGGAACCCGGCGCTCAGCAGCTTGTCGGCCATTCTCAAGGCAATGGGACTCCGGCTGGCGGTGCAGCCGTTGGCCGCGCCGGCCCCTGCTGCTTGATTAGAACTCAGGCTGGATGGAATAATAGTTGGAATATTTTTCACGTTTAATTTCATTTCTGTCGTATGATCCACCATCTTTGGAGGATTCCATGCCTATCGTCTCTCAAGCTAAAGCCATCGCCGATTTAGAGGCGCACCTGCCACACCTGGTTAATTTGGTGACGGAGGCATGGGAAGACGTTGAATGTCTGCCGGAACACACCAGAGCCATCATGACGCCGCGCTCTCGCTCGTCATTGGTACACGACCACATGCTTTCGAGGGCCGCCAGCTATGCGGCGAAATCAGACGGCGTGCGCTACTTTGAGAGACAGCTGATGCACGGTTTGATATTCAAGGGGAAATATGCCCTCAGGTTCAAGAAGCTCGATGACGAGGGCCTTTCGCGCAACCATCCCACGACACAAGTGACCGAATTCCGAAGCCAGATAGGTCTCGAAGGGATCGATGCGGCTCATCATCTGGAAATTGGCTACGTCACCGACGCGCTGGGAACCTGTGTCCAGGACGTGCGCCTGACTTGCCCGGCCGGCCGCGGCAATGCCTGGTCTGTCTCGGTCACCGGCTCGACGGCCAAGTCGGTCATTGTGGATATATTTGACGGCATCGAGCCGGCCGAGGTCGAGGAGGCCGAGATTGCCCCGCGCAAGACGTCGGCGGATGTTTTACCGTTCATAAAGAATAAAGATGCGCGTTAACGGAGACATGATGATCCTGGCGCGGGACTACCGCGTCCTGAACCAAGAAGAGTTGGCGGACAGGGCAGGGGTGAGCCAGTCGCACATTGCGAAGATCGAAGCTGGTATCAAAGCAGATATTGACGAAGGGGTCGGTGACCGGATTGCCCAGGCACTCGGTTTTCCACGCGAGTTTTTCGAGCGCGAAGAGACCCTGCTTGGTTTCGGTTCCAGCTCCTATTTCTACAGGAAGAAAGCCACCATCCCGGCCCTGGAAAGAAAGAGGATCCAGAGCATCGTTAATCTGCTGCGGCTGGCGGTGAAAGGTTTGTTGCCTTTTGTCGAAGTGCAGCCTAAGCGCCCCTTGCCGGAGTGGGATCTTGAGGACCATGGTTACAGCGCGTCGAATGTCGCGAAAGCCTTGCGTTCCTATTGGAACCTTCCCGATGGCCCTATCAAGAATCTGACCGCGCTTGTCGAGAGCGCTGGCGTGGTGATCCTTCCCTGTAACTTCGGCGTGAAATCCATCGACGCGACGAGCCTGCGGATTGCCGGGCTGCCGCCTCTTGTTTTCATGAACATCGCCGTGCCCGGCGACCGGTGGCGGTTTACCCTGGCTCACGAACTTGCGCATCTTGTTATGCACCAGGAACCCCACGCCCAGATGGAAGAAGAGGCGGATGCGTTTGCCGGCGAATTCCTAGTTCCGGTCGAGGAACTCAAGCCTCAACTTGTCCGCTTTCCCAAGCTGCAGGTGCGTGACTTGATCCCTCTCAAGCGGCTTTGGCGCGTTTCCATTCAGGCGCTGATTTTCCGGGCATTTGAGGCCGGCGCCATTTCCGAGGCGCAAAAGCGAGGCTTGTTTGTCCGGATGTCTCAACTCAATATGCGTCAGGTCGAGCCCGAGCAAATAGACCGGGAACCGCTGTCCAATATCACCAGGATGGTGTCGACCATGACCGACAACCTCAGCTTCTCGTCTGAAGATATCGCCAAGGTCCTGGCTTGGGCTCCCGCAGATGTCATGGAGCTGCTACCCATGGTGGCCCGGCAGCCAGCCCGACATTTGCGGGTGGTTTGATTTGGCATCCCTGCACGTTAAAGGCGCGAGCAAGGAAGCGACATAGTAATTATTAACGGTCCCTCAGCCAGCTAATCTGCGGTACTATTTTGAAAACAATTAGCAACATTTAGGGGATATATGGCTCAGCCGGAAAAAGACAAAGACAAGCCTCATGCAAAAAAATATCATTTTTTTGTTGATGGGAACAAATACGAAACTGACCAATCGTCCATCACGGGCGCCGGCATAAAAGCGCAAGCAGGAGTAGATCCCGCTTACCAGCTCTTTCTTGAAGCAGATGGCGACGATGCCGACCGACCCATTGGGGATACTGAGGGGGTCGATCTGACCAAAGGGCCAAAGCATTACTACGCAGTGCCGCCGGCGACGTTTGGCGGAAGATGACGCCGATCGCCGAGCAACTTGCCAAGCTAAAGCAAAGTTATCCGACCGCAACGGGGACCGCACTACCTAGCGGCGCATTCCTTGTTGAGGTTCCCGATTACAAGCTTCCGGCTGGATGGAGTCGAGATACCGTCACCGTTTCTTTTTTGGCGCCGGTGGGCTATCCGGCTGCCAGACCAGACTGCTTTTGGGTCGACCAGCCTTTTCTCCGCCTTGCGAGCGGCCAGACGGTCCCGCAAGCCTCCAATGAGCAAAATCCCATCCCAGAAGTTGGCCTTCGGGGGACCTGGTTCTCTTGGCACGTTCAATCTTGGGATCCCAACAAGGATTCTTTGCTGACCTATTTGAATGTCATCAAGCGGCGCCTCGAAACCGTGGCATGAACGAGATTGTTTTAACCCATCACGACAACCAGAAGCTGGTCGAGAGTCTGGTCGGCAAACCCACAGAGGAATGTGCCGTGCTGTTTGCTCAGCAGGTGCAGGGCAAGAACGGGGTCAGATTGCTGGTCCGCGATGTGCACCTTCCTGTCGCTGAGGACTACGTACGCAAGGGCACAATCGAGGCCGAACTCCGGCCCGAGTTCGTTGCCCGGGTTACTCAGCGCGCGCGTAAAGAACAACTTAGCCTGGTCTTCGTCCACAGTCACCTTTGCTCTGCAGCGCCGGAGTTTTCCGCTGTTGATGATGCTGGGGAATTGAGGCTTTCAGCATTCCTTGCTCACCGCCTGCCCGGCCAGCTGCACGCTGCCCTGGTCGTCAGTTCAGGTGGTGTTTGTGCGCGGGTGCTTGGAACAATGGAGCATGTGCGGGTGGTTTCTTTAGGCCATTCACGCGAAGTGCTCTACGACGCAGACCCAAATGCCGGCGCAGGCGGCTATGACGAAACATTTGATCGCCAAGTAAGAGCTTTCGGCGCTGCGGGTCAGGCCCTGCTTGGTCGGCTGCGAGTGGCGATTGTCGGTTTAGGAGGGACAGGCTCCCTCATCGCGCAGCAGCTGGTCCATCTGGGGATTCAGGACTTCGTCTTGATCGATCCGGACACCTTGGACCAAACCAATCTGAACCGGGTCGTTAATACAACCCCCGCAGACGTTGGTGCGCCCAAAGTGGAACTTGCTGCGCGCTATATTTTCTCCGTCACGAAAGATGCCGCGGTCAAAGCTATTCCCGGTGACATTATTCGTGCCGCAGTAGCATGCGAGCTGACCACAACTGATGTCATATTTGGTTGTACTGATTCGCACGGCAGCCGTGCTGTGTTGCAGCAAGTCTCTTATCAATACCTTATTCCATGCATCGATATGGGTACGGTTCTTGTGGCTGCAGGCGGGAAGATATCGCATATCTCGGGCCGGGTGCAGTTACTGTCTCCAGGTCTTGCATGCTTTACCTGCGGAGGCCTGCTGAACCCAGAGGAGGTGCGCAGGGATATGCTGACTGCGTTCGAGCGGCAGGCCGATACCTATATCGACGGCGCACGAGAGCCGGCTCCTGCAGTTATCTCCATCAATAGCACGGTAGCGTCAATTGCCACCACGATGCTGCTGTCTGTAGCTGCCGGAACGCCGATGAAGGCGCGTCATGTTCTGTACAACGGCATCACCTCAGCGGTAAGGCCGGTGGCCGCCGTTCCCAACCCAGCCTGTTTTATTTGTTCCTCCAAGGGTGCGCTGGCGCAAGGCGATGCCTGGCCACTTATGGCAAGGCAGGACTGACGTGGCCATTAGCGAAAAACGTCCCAGAGCCCGCGCCGCAGTCGCCTGGCTTGGTGATCTGCCTCCAACGGATGTGCTTGAACTGTTTGTCGCGCGTGGATTTGTGACATACCATTGCGATGAAGCGATCCTGCAAGATCCCTCTTTCCTGGCCGGACTGTCCGCGGTGATATTCACGCAGGATCCGGCTCACCCCCGGCGGGTCGTCAAGCAGATTGAAGCCCACGCAGAAAGGTTACTTGATTTCGACTGCCAAGTTATTGTCCGTGTTGTCTCTGCAGCCGTCATACCTGGCCAAGAAGGGACCACGAGTTTTGTACGCTTGGTAGCGAAGGTCGTTCAAAGACTCAAATTGCCCAATGCTGGCATTCCGACTCTGGATCCAGCACTGGTGTCAGGTACGGCAGAGGTAGGTGACCCACCGCGCCCGTATGTTCATATTGTTGATCTGGCTGTATCGTGGCCGGCAATTGCAAACGGCATCGCAAGCGATACCCCTGGAGCGCCTCCAAAATATGAGGGCTTGACAATAACGTCTGAAATTTCGCTCTCACCAACGCATGAACTGCTAATGCGCCGCGCCTTCGCCGATTGTTCTGATATCCATCTTTCTCCGATGGCCGGTGGTCGATCCGGCGTGGATGTCTATCGGGCATATGCAGATCTTTCCAATGGGACTCTTGGGCCTTGGCCACTTCCTTACTTTATTAAAGTCGGACAAAGGGCGAAGATATTCAAGGAATACCAGAACTACAAGGCAGTGGTTGATCCGTATGTTCCATTCCATCTGGGGCCTCACCTCATCGAAGAAAGATGCCACCTTGGTGCCAAGAAAGGTATTCTGGTCGGGGATTATGTGGAAAACTCTGAAAGCTTGAATACCACGGCAAAGAATGGTCGTTCGGCGCAAGCCATTGCCTGTTTATTTAACACGACGTTGGACGGCTGGTATCGGTTTGCAATTGAAAAACCGGAGCCGCTCACACAAATCCTGCGCTTCCCGGATTTATCCAAGCTTGCGGCCCGGGTTGCCCGTGCACGAGCATTGGGCGCTACGACGACTCCTGAACAACTGGAAGAGGTGTTTGGCAGGTGCGCAACAGCCATTCCGGTTCTGATGGGCCCCGGACACGGCGACCTGCACGCATCGAACATTCTTGTGCGGGCCTCAGACGCGATAGTCATTGACTTTCTCGCACACAAAAATATGCCCCTAGTCTATGACGTGGCCTGCCTGGAAGCCAGTCTGTTAGTCGATGGATTTGCCCAAGATGTGCGCGATATTCCAACTTGGTTGAACTCAGTCGCCTGTCTATACGACGGGGCGATACTCGACCAAAAAGGGGGAAGTACGCATCCCAAGGACACATCGGCCTGGTTCTTCGGTTGTGCCTCCCAAATTCGCCTCTACGCGCGTCAGCTCGAACGGCACAAGGGCCAATATGCGGCGGCGCTAGCGATTGCACTGCTATCCAAAGCGGCCAAGGATGGGGCGCTTACAGACCCCGAGAATTCGCGAAGGGCGGTCGCCTATTACTTTGCCGAGAAGCTTTTACTTGGCACATTCGGTGCCCCAGCAGCAGCGCCAATGCAAGTCGATCCAGTGCCCACGCCCGACCTTATAGCAGCCGAGTAAATACATGGCCAGAGCTAACAACATACGTTCCCTTGGATCTGTAGAGCGTTTCGCAGACGCGGTTAAAGAGCTTCAGAGCCCTGGCGACTACGTCGAGATAGTGCGAGGCGTGCCACGCGCGTTGGTCATGTCTTGCCCCGATGGGTGCGGGGAAACATTGACCATTAATCTCGACGGCAGGGCAGCGCCGGCTTGGCGAAAGTACGTCAGGAAAACACGGCTGACCGTTTACCCCTCTGTGTGGCGAGAAAGCGGCTGCAGGGCCCATTTCATCATTTGGGAGAACCGGATCATATGGTGTGGCCCAAGAGATGAGGCAGCGGTTACCCTTGATGACAAGGAGTTGTTGGCCACCGTGTTGGAGCATCTCTCGACAAAGGTATTTACGCATTACGAGGAAGTCGCCGAGATCACGGGGCAAATTCCCTGGGAGGTTTACTGGGCTTGCAGGGACCTAGCCCGAGCAGGGGCCGTCATTGAAGGTAAACGAGGTAGCTATAAAAAGCTTTAATTGTTGATTCGCCCTCCTGTCCGCTACAAGGCAAAGTAACTTCATGCCGGTAGCGCGACGTGCGAGGTTGCTGTCGAAAAAAAGGACCTGTTTGCCAGATTGAAATCTCGTGGCGATTGTCGCCGGCTTTTCAGCAGCCAATAGTTGGTTTGGCTACGGTGTTGCAATGGGGTTGTCCTCCCGCTTCGGTTTGGGTACCGGAGCCTGGTAACGGCTGCGTAATCGCTTGCAATCACTGCGCCGTGTCCTGCCTGAAAGAACCAGTAGTCAAGATTATGTCCCGCTGCATCGCTGTAGACATGGACTGCGCTCAGTTCTGCGTAATTGCTACTGCCGCGATGGTGCAAGGCAGCGAACATCACCAGGCAATCTGCTGGGCATGTGCAGAGATCTGCCAATCATGCAGAGATGAGTGTGCCAAACACGAAATGCTTTGGGCCAAAGGTGAACACGGGCAAATTGCTGCGGTCTGCGAGGAGCTTGCCAGCGGATTGGCTGACGCTAGGCTCGTCACGGAGAGCCTCAATCCCATCGAACAGGATGGAGCTGATCGATCGCTAGGTCAGTCAGTAATAGGGATACCACGGCTTCTTCAGCGATAGCCAATCCGTGACGCAGCATAGATGCTGTCAAAGCTTGATCCCACGTCGCTTCGACGCAGGAATCACCGAGGTCTCGCTCGGAGTGAGGTGCATTTTCGATGGCTCGCGTGTAGTCATCGCCTGCGAAGCGCCAAGGCTGCCTGCCGTGAAGCCGAGGTCGCTGTGAACCTTAACGCTCACTTCCTTGGCGTACTTCACAAAGGCTTGCTGGACAAACAGTCGGTTTTCATCGGGCAGTAGATGAATCCCGACTTCGAAGAAGCGATCCTTGGCGCTGCCGTAGTCTGCAATACGTTGTTGCGGTGTAAATGTCGAAAACTGTTCGATGTGCGCCAGATCCTGTGCTTCATCGGATTCAGGTTCGATTTGCTGGGCCCATTCCTGGAGGTGCCGAAATGCTTGGCGCTTGCCCGCCACGAAAAGCTCGGTCGTTGTGCATTCCTGAGGATTGCCTTTCTTGGTCCAACCGCCAGGCATCACCTTCACGGTCCGGCTACCGACGGATTCCAGACCAACGATGCGCAACATTGCCATCGGGAAGAACGACCGGGCGATGTAGCTGGGATTCATCGTCAACCGGGCGACCCCGAAGTCACCGGGGCAGGCGAGCGGCGCCAGCGTGTCAAGCGCGGTAGCCGTCGCCGAGAACTGGGGAGCCAACCGCTGCACGGCTTGAGCAAGGGTGTAGACCTCTGCCTTGCCAGGCATGCGTTTCGGTCCCTTAATGTCGTGGGCCAGCAGTTCGCCGCGCCCGATTAGAAAATTGGTTTGGCTCATGCGTCAGGCTTCCTTTTTGAGGGCTTCTTGGCGGGGATCGGTTGTTCGCTCGTGTACTTTCGGATGGTGTCGCGACTCACCCCTGTGATATCAGAGATCGTGTGCTGCGAAAGACGGGTCTGTTTGGCCAGCAGCACTGCCAGATCAATACGCGCCTGGCGTTCCAGGACGAGCGCGCGCGATTTGACGAATTCTTCGATCAGGTCGGCGTCCGAGGCCGTACCCAATGCAACGGCACGCCGGAAACGCTGAAGATCCCGCTCGATATCGCTGAACGACTCGCCGTTGAAAGCAAAGGTCAGGATATCGATCCAGCGACCGAACAGGGCATAGTCCGGCCCCAGAAAACGCTTGATCGCCTGTTTGACGGCGGCTATTTCCGGCACCTTGAAGTTGATCACCAGGTCGAAGCGCCGCCAGAGCGCCGGGTCGATCAGTTCCGCGTGATTGGTGGCCGCCAGCAGCAATCCGGTGGCAGGCCACTCATCAACCTCCTGCAGGATGACGGTGACCAAGCGTTTCAGTTCGCCGATGGGGTGACCAGAATGCATCAGCTGTAGTAGATCTCCCGCGTACAAAGCAGAGTCAAGTGCATCCCGGCGTTCCGCCGTCGGGCTCGCGGGCGTTGCCCCGGGCCTCGTTCCGAGTCACGGCCATGGGGCTTTGATCCCTGACGCCTGCGGCCATCTCTGCGTTCCGGCCTGCGCGCTGCGCTTGCCCTTAAACCAGTGAGGTGAGGGTGGGGTCGGCTTTGCTGTTCCCTTCACCGTACCACGGCGTTCTCGCTGTCAAGGTCTGCGCGCACCTTGTGCGCTTGCGTCCTGGCGGCCGTCGTTGAACCTGTGACAACTGCGCTGCGCCGTGCTGCTTCCGGTCTCGGGCAATCCCGCCCGATGCACGGAGCTGACCATGTCGTACGATCTCTTTTCCTCTTTCGCTTCCTTCGATTCTTCAAATTCTTCTGTCCTTCTCGTCCGTGACGTAGCGGGTGACTACCGGCAGGTCGATGCCGACGAGGTGCTGCAGGCCGCTCGGGAGGTGTTGCTGGGCCGGGTGCGCGGCAGTGACGTGCTGGCCTCGCCACAGGCGGTGCGCGACTACCTGCGGGTCAAGCTGGGGACGCTGGAACACGAAGTGTTCGCGGTGGTGCATCTGGATACGCAGAACCGTGTCATCGAGTACGTCGAAATGTTTCGCGGCACGGTGAGCCAGACATCGGTCTATCCCCGCGAGGTGGTCAGGGAATCCATGATGCGCAACTCAGCTGCGTTGCTACTGGTGCACAACCACCCGAGCGGTTCAACCCAGCCGTCGCGCGCCGACGAGATGCTGACGCAGACGCTCAAGACTGCATTGGCACTGGTGGACGTACGGGTGCTGGATCACTTGATCGTGGCGGGCAACGACATCCTGTCGATGGCGGAGCGTGGGCTGATGTGACCGAAGGGGGCGTCGCCCCCTTTTTCGCTTCGTCCGTGGTGCCGGGGAAAGACTGCGCGCTGTGCTTGCCCTCCAGGGGGTCGGCTTGCGCCCACCCCGCCGCGCAGACTTGGCGCCCCGGAAGTCCGCCGAACAGGCTGTGCCTGATCGGCCAGTGCATGGTGCCGATTTCGCGCTGGGCGCTTTGAACACCTCCATCCAGGCGTGCCTGCAGCACGCAGGGGCGCTTGCCGCGCGGCGTGGGTCCGAAGCCTCTCTGGTCTTTATGGCCGTTGTCCGGTCATCCGTCTTTCCCTCTCCTTCATCACTGATCCCGCGACCGTAGCCCGCGGTGCCTGTCCGTCAAGGCGCGCAGGGCCGTGTCCTCGCCTCTGACTGCGGGCCGCACCAACCCTGCGCTTGCCTCCTTGACGGTCAGTCCCTCGCTGGCCCGTTTCTTCGCGGGCGATGAACTCAGGAAAGACGGCGGCAACAAGAACCAGCCCAGGTTACTGCGCCGAACCCACCGAAGCCACACCGGGCTCCGAATCTTGGAATCCGGTCGGTTTTGAAACCACAACTTGTAACTTTTGGAGAAATACCATGCAACTCAGTTCCCGTTTCGCAAATGCGACCCCTCTCTTACGTGCCGACCATCCGCTATCGGATGACCAGATTCACCAGGTGGCCCCATCCATCTATGCGGAGGCCAAGCACCAGAGCCGATCCGAGCGCTACACCTACATTCCTACCGGAGAGGTCTTGGGTGCCCTGCGCAAGGAAGGCTTTCAGCCGTTCATGGTCTGCCAGACGCGCGTGCGCGATACCGGCAAGCGTGAACACACCAAGCACATGCTGCGTTTGCGTCATGCCAACCAGATCAACGGCGCGGAGGCCAACGAGATCATTTTGCTGAATTCCCACGACGGCACCAGCAGTTACCAGATGCTGGCCGGGATGTTCCGCTTTGTGTGCAGCAATGGCCTGGTGTGCGGTGACACCGTGGCCGACCTGCGCATCCCGCACAAGGGTGACGTGATCGGCAAAGTGATCGCAGGTGCCTATGACGTGCTGGACGGGTTTGAGCTTGTGCGTGAGCGTCGGGAAGGTATGGCCGCCATCACGCTAGAGCACGGTGAATCCGAAGTGTTCGCCCGAGCCGCCTTGTCGCTCAAATACGATGACCCGGTCAAGCCCGCACCCGTCACGGAAGCGCAATTGCTGCAACCCCGACGCCTGGGCGATGACCGTCCCGACCTGTGGAGCACTTTCAACCGCGTGCAAGAAAACCTCGTTCAAGGGGGATTATCCGCACGCACGGTCAACGGACGCAGGAGCCACACCCGCGCCATTCAGGGCATTGACCAGAACGTCAAGGTCAACCGGGCGCTGTGGATACTGGCCGAAGAGATGAAGCGGCTCAAGGGCTGATGAGGTAGGGGCTTTGCCCCTTCTGTTCTCATTTCGGGGAAATGCGGCTGCGGGTGGCCATGCCACGCGGCCGCGCCGCCCAGCCTTGGCAGTCTGGGCGGCGCGGCGGGCAGTCGGTTACCGACTGCCTGATGGCTGCATGACTTCGCCATCCCTGACTTTGCGCGTCGGGTTGATGGATGTTCGACGCTTCGCGTTGGACAGCCTGATATGCCTATCGGGTGTTTGAGGCTGCGCACTGCGTTTGCCCTCCAGGGGTCGGCTTGCAGCCCACCCCGCCGCGCTGGCTTGGCGCCCCTTAATGCCGCCGAACAGGTTGTACCTGATCGGCCGGTGCATGGCGTTCATGTCGCGCCAGCGCTTTGTACACCTCCATCCAGGCGTGCCTGTGGCACGCGGGGGGCGCTTGCCGCGCGGCGTTTGACCGTCGCAGCGATGGCGTTGCCCGGATTGCCGTACTGCCTTCCTTCATCGCTATTCCCGCGACCTTAGCCGACACAGCCAGCCCCTCAAGGCGCGCAGGGCCGTGTCCTCGCCTCTGGCTGCGGGCCGCCCCACCCCCTGCGCTTGTCTCCTTGCTGGGCTGGCCGTGCCGGCCGGGTTTTTCGCGGGCGATGAACTCAGGAAGTACGGCGGCAACGATCGGTCCAGATCGCTACGCCGGCCAAACCGAAGGCAACGCTGGGCTCCGAATCTTGGAACCCGGTCAGCTTTCAAAACCTTGGAAGGAGTGCGTATGCAGACATGGACAGCGTGAATCGATATCGAAGTTTTGTTTGATTTCTTTCGTCTTTTTTCTCGTTCTTTTATTTTTAACGTCCCACAGGGACAGGAGCTATCACCATGAACACCGTTACCTTGTCTGAAACCCAAGCCTTGCAAGAGGCAGTCACGACCCCTGTCGTCGAAGCCATCGTTACGGCAACTTACCGCCTGTTGCTGATTCCGCTGTCACATTTGCGGCCTTCCAGCCGCAATGTGCGCCAGAGCGGCGGCGCGTCGATTCCCGAACTGGCCTCCAGCATTGCCCGTGTCGGCTTACTGCAAAACCTGACCGTCACTGCCTGCAGTGATGGCGAACATTACGAAGTTGTCGCGGGCAAACGGCGACTGGCGGCATTGAAGCTGCTGGCGAAGCGGCACAAGATTGACAAGGCGCATGACGTGCCTTGTCTGCTGGTGCCGGATGCGTCGGCGCGTACCGTGAGCCTGACCGAGAACGTGCAGCGCGAGGCCATGCATCCCGGCGAGCAGTTCGAAGCCTTTGCCGCTTTGGTGGCCGAAGGCCGGCCCATTGAGGATATTGCCGCCGATTTTGGCGTGACCCCTTTGGTGGTGCAGCGGCGTTTGAAGCTGGCGAATGTCTCGCCGCGTTTGCGGGCCGACTACCGGGTCGATACCGTGACGCTCGACCAGTTGATGGCGCTGGCGATCACGGACGACCACACGGCGCAGGAAGCCGCTTTCTATGACGCACCAGAATGGCGGCGCAACCCGCAAGCACTGCGGGAACATCTGACAGAACGCGAGATCGATGCCACCCGTGATGCGCTGGCGCGTTTCGTCGGCATTAAGGCCTACGAGGCCGCAGGCGGTGGGGTGCGGCGTGACCTGTTCTCGGACGACTCGCGAGGGGTGTTCCTGACCGATGCGGCATTGCTGGAGGCGCTCGCACGCGACAAACTCGCTGCCACTGCGGAGACTGCCCGCCTGGACGGATGGGCATGGGTTGAAGCGGTACCGCGCATCACGTCAGCGGAACTGCATAGCTTTCAGCGTGCCCGCCGTGACCGGCGCACGCCGAACAAGCTTGAGGCCAAACGCATTGCCAAGCTGCAAGCGCGGCAGCAAGCCATCGACGACCGGCTGAACGCTGACGATGCCGAGGACATGGCCGAAGAGGAAACATCAGCCCTCTATGAAGAAAACGACCGGCTCGGGGCAGAAATCGAAATCATCGAGCAAACCCTGCTGGTATTCGCGCCGGAAACGCGGGCAATAGCCGGGGTGATTGTGACCGTCGATCATGCGGGCGAAATCGCCATCCATCGCGGCTTGCTGCGGGAGGCCGAAGCCAAGGCACTGCGGGCGCAGGAAGGGCAAGACAAGCAGAACGGAGGCGGTGACGGTGCAGAGGGCGGAACACAGGTGCCGACCCTACCCCGCATCTCTGAGAAGCTGGCGCGGCGCTTGAGTGCGCACCGCACGGCGGCGCTGCAAGCCGAAGTTGCCCGCCATCCCCAGGTGGCGCTGGTGGCGGTAGTGCATCGTCTTGCCTTGCGTGTGGTGGTTAATGGCTACGGTTCGGGTGATTCGGTGATCAACATCAGCGCATCACCGCAGGATGGACTGGATGCGTATGCGCCGGACGTGGCGCAATCGCCTGCTGCCGTCCAAATGCAGGAAGCCCGCCAGGCATGGGCGGAACGCTTGCCCGAAGACCCGGCAGCGCTGTTTGCGGCGTTGCTGGCGTTGCCGCAGGACGAACTGCTGTCGCTGCTGGCGGTGTGCGTGGCTGTGACGGTCGGCGCAGTGACACCGCGTGAAGATGCAATGCCCGCCGCTGCACTGGCGCAGGCCGTGGGGCTGGACATGCATGCTTGGTGGACACCGACCGCCGAAGGCTACTTTGCCCATGTATCCAAAGCCAAGACCATTGAGGCGGTGCAGGGGTTCGCGCCGGAACAGGCGGCGCGCTTGCTCAAGCTCAAGAAGAACGAGCTGGCCAGCGAGGCAGGGCGGCTGGCAGCGGGTACGGATTGGCTGCCGCTGATGTTGCGGGCACCAGCACCCGAAGCCCAGGCGGTGCCGGAAGCAGGTGATGCGGAAGATGCGCAGGAAGAAGTGGCCCCGGTCGCTGACGTAGCCGAGTAAGCAGAATGCCCCGGCGAGTCGCCGGGGTGTTTTGCGCGGCGCGCGCGGCAGGTGTGCCGCGCGCGTTTTGACTTCCAGCAGCCCACACATCCAAACAGCCCTCCAGCGTTGCCCCATCGGGCAATCGCCACAGACAGCGGCATCAAGCCAGCTACGCTAGAGAACGCCTGATTGGGTTGGTCGTGCGGTTCATCCGCACGAGGATCGAGCACCGTTCCGGCCACCCCGCTTTGCGCGGGGTTTCCCGGAACGGATGAACTTCGACAACCTTTCCCCAAATCCCCATGAACCATCAAGGCGTCAGTGAAATATTCTTTGAAGAAACCTACAGCGTGCCGCCAGAGCAGACGGCACGAGCACTGTTTTCCAGGCTTCCGCATGGAAGCGACTATGCGGAACGACTGATCGAATGCCTGGCGACCGGGTACCTGGTCGCCGTTGTCGAATCCATTTGCATCCGTGAGATGCAGCGGCATGTGGATGCGGCATCAGAAGTCGTTGTGGGTCGGATCGTCCAGATGGAGCACAAGGGGCCAATCCCGCCCGGGTCATCGCTGAAGTTGCGAGGATGGGTGGAACGGCTGGGAGAACGCAGCGCGACGTTTTGCGTTCAGGCATCTGATGCTCATGAGGTCGTTTGCGAGAGTTCCGTCACGCTGGTGGCTGCACAGCGGGCCGCGATGGAGTCTCGGATTGCTGCGAAAGTGGAGGCGCTTGTGATGAGCCCTGATGGGGATATTGTTGGCGGCGCGCGCGGCAGGTGTGCCGCGCGCGTTTTGACTTCAAGCAGTCAGGAATCCGAAACTTCCTGAACACGCCCCGCCGCAGGGCGGGGCATCAGAATGGGACTGCCTTTGCTGCGCCAAGTTGTGCAATATCGCACCGTCCTCAATCATGCGGGCAGATCACCACGAACGACGGCGGGGGCGCCGACAGGCCATCCACCATGCCCAAACTGACCACGCCGAGACCGATCCAGCCAGCACCGATGCGGTGGGGCTTCACCCTTGCGGCGGGGAAACTGACCTGGACTGTGTCTGGGTACATGCCGGGATACGTCTTCACGGTGATGGTGCCTGGGCCATGCGTCATTTAGGGTCAGGTTCGCACCCACAGCAGCCTTGTATTTGTCGTGAATCCTGGCGCAGGCACGGCTTCGCCTCGGGCTTGTTCGCTGCAACCGTCCGACCCAAACAATTTCCCCGTCGCTGTGCGCCTTCCTCGCGAAACAAATTCTTTGGGCCTACCGGTCCTTCACTGCGTTGCGGCCTCATCGCTTTGCTCTGCGGTGCAGCGCGCCCGGACCCGCGCCCATCGGATCACGCCAAGGCCGCAATGGTTGCGACCTGGTTAACTTCTAAAGGACTTCATCATGTCAAACATCGGCAACTTCACCGCACAGAAAGACAGCTTCACCGGCAGCGTTCGCACCCTGACGCTCAACGTCAAGGTCAAATTCGTTCCCAACACCAAGGAGAGCGAGAACGCCCCCGACTACCGCATCGTTGCGGGCACTTTTGAGATCGGTGCGGCGTGGAAGAAAGTCAGCAAGGCGGATCGTCCTTACCTATCGGCGACCCTGGATGATCCGTCGTTCCCGGCGACCATCTATGCTCGACTGGTTGAAGCCGAGGACGGCACGCACAACCTGATCTGGTCGCGCAGCAAGGGCGACTGACCGTCGCCCTGACGCCCCGCCTTGCGGCGGGGCGTTTTATGAACCCCGATAAGTGAGCGGCCCGCGTTTGTTGCGGGATTTTTTTGCGTCTTACCTTTTTTGTTGATTTGCGGGTTTGCGGATGTACGACTTAACGCAGATAAGTAAATCCGGATTCGTGCATGGACACAGAGCCGCTTTTACGAATGTACGGTTCTGTGGGTTTACGCAGATGCGTGAAGGTGGTTTCGTGTTTCTGAGGTTTTGAACAAAGACGCATTGCAGATTCCACGGATTTCTGTGCGTCCCCCGGCAAGCCGGGTCGCGCTGTCGTGCTGTGCATCGAGCCACCGATGGCGTCTCGCCCCTTTGGGCTTCCATCCCTGACGCCTGCGCACTTCGCTTGCCCTCCAGGGGGCCGGCTGTAAGCCCGTCCCCGCCGCGCTGCGTTGGCGCCCCTGGAAGTCCGCCGAACAGGCGGTGCATCCTGGACTCAACATAAATCTGCGCTTCACATAATTAGGACTGTGCGACTTGGGTCTTGGCTTTCCTGAGCTGGGCTATGTGAGCCTGGCCGAGCTGATGAGCGTGCGGGGACGGCTGGGCCTTCTGGTTGAGCGGGATCTGCACTTCACGGCCTCGAAGGCGCTTATTGCGTATGCGCGCGAGGCCCGGTTGGCGGGACGCATCGTGACGTAGCGCTTTAGCGCAGGCGTTGCCGCTGGGCAGCGCCTTTACTTATCCTGCTTGACTTGGATGCCTGCCAGCTCGCGCTGCACGCGCTCGAACAACTTGTCCGCACCTTTGCCGTCACCGATATAGGTCAACGTCATCAACGTGAGCGGATGCACATCCAGAACCTCGCACAACTCGGCGACCTTGTTCAGAGTCGGGCTCTTCAAACCGCGTTCCAGCGAACTCAAGTATGTGCGGCTCGACACGTCAGAAAACGACTCCTGGCTGAGACCACGGGCTTTTCTGACTTGTTTGAGGGCCGCAGGGAATGAGTTTTTCAGTGTCATGCGTTCGCTTTGAAGGGAACGTTGATGACACCTCAGTGCAACTCATAGGGCTACAATCTATAGTGTTCATTTGAATGATTGCAAGGATTTCCAGATGAAGGTATTTGCATTTATGTGCAAAACAGTTTCTACTGAGAACAACATTTCCTTACACCCGGTTCCTTATCTCTGCGAAACCATGCTTTCGCGTTTTTGCCCGCCCTAGGTTGCCTCGCTCTGCTGCATAGCGACATACTCAAAGGAAGCGATCATGACACTCATCACTGACGAACAACGCGCGCAAATGCTGGCCAACGGCGCAGCCCGCGCGCGAGGCGAAGCCATCGATCCGTATCCAGTAGTCAAGCTCCACACCCTGGATGCCGGTGCAGTCTGGCTGCTGGTGAGTCTGGATGCAGATGGCGATCAGGCCTATGGGCTATGCGATGCGGGCACCGGATTTCCAGAGCTGGGGACTGTAAGCCTGTCCGCATTGGAAGATGTACACGGGCCGCGCGGCATACGCATCGTGGCCGATACGCATTTCAAACCACGCCAGTCGCTGTCGGCTTATGCGGCCGAGGCGATGCGCGATGGGTCGATCAACGACTGACCCTTGGCGATGTTGGGAGGCAGGCTCACAAAAGCCAACGCTTGTTACCTAGACGGTTACACGCTTTGATCCAAATCATGGCACCCTCCCGGACTACAAAAAGGGAGCCATCGCAATGACGATCCAACACGACTCTGCCGACTTGTCCGCACCCTGGCGCGCGGCGGCGGCGTACCTCTACACGCTGGACCTGGACGGTCCAGCGCTTGCGTGGGAATATCTGAGACGCCACGCAGGTTACCGGGCTGACTGGCTCAGCGGTCAACGTAGCGCCTCACGCGGTTCAGCGTCCAACTGGGGGTTGAAGAGTAGCCGAAGACCCTCAACTCGATGCCCGCCAGGCACGCCCGCTCTGGACTGCAGCGGCTGACGCACTGCTGCATGTGCGTGCGGCTTTCGCGCACGATTCACCTGCTGGTTTGGCCTTCGACCTCTGGAAGATTTCCGGTCGAAAGAGCCTGACGCATGCAGGCACGCAACTGAACATCAAGGCAGAGCACGGACCGAACCGTTTGCGGGCCTCGCTGTCCACTGCACTGGAGAACGGCGCGGCCTATGGCTTGACGGTGCCGCTTGACGCTCACCTGCGCACGCGATTGACGGTGTACCAGGTGCAGGCCAACGCCATTCAGGGCCAATGGCCTCCTGTGGCTGCCAAGAAAATCACACGTTCTGCGCTGCTGCATCTGCACGCCCTGCAGGCGCTCGATGCGTCGCAGGATGGCGCTCACCATCGCGAGATTGCCGGAGCACTGTTCGGCACCGACGCCGTGCGCAAGCGCTGGACAGCCGACGGTGAGCTTCGCGCACAGGTTCGCCATCTCCTGACCCGTGCCGAGGGTTTGATGCGCGGCGGTTATCTGGCTTTGGCTGGCGTACGCCAGCCGCACATCGGCACCCCCGGAGACGAACCCGCGCACTGAATATCTCCCTTCGCAGTTGGCCGTGCTTTCCTGAGACTCCCTCCATCTGGCGGCATTTCGCTGCCAGGCGATGACCGTCGATGGAGTCCTTCATGGCAACCGCGAATTCCCTGCCTTTGCGTCCCTTACCCACGGCTGCGCAGCCGTCTGCTGCAGCACCCGGCAATCCCGAGTTTCTGACGAACGATGAGGCCGCAGCCTTTCTGCGTCTCTCGCCACGCACGCTGGAGAAGCAGCGCGTTCTCGGTGGCGGCCCGCGTTACCGGAAGTTTGGCGCGCGTGTGCTCTACGCAGTCGGCGACCTCCGCACCTGGGCCGATGGCCGTGCTTACGGCATGACCTCCGATCCCGGAAGCCCTCAGCGGGCATCGGTGCGCTGATTCGGCGTTGATTCAGTGTCAGATTCACAAACAGCGTTGTGGCCATGGTCAAGCCCCTGAGTGAACGCGAGCAGCTGATGCTGTTCCGCGCACCGCCAAGCGGTGACATGGCCCCGCGCGATGCGCAGGATTTGATGGCCTACCCGTTCTTCTCGCTGGCCAAGTCGCGCAGGGTGGTGCCCATCCGCTTCGAGGCCGGTGGCGTGACCTTGACGGTTGAGGGTGTCCCGGAACACGGCATTGCCACGATCTGGGACGCCGACGTGCTGATTTGGGCCGCCAGCCACATCGTGCAGGCACGGGACCAGGGCTTGCGCACTTCGCGCCTCATGGCGGCGACGCCGCACGAGATATTGACCTTTGTGCAGCGCGGCACGGGCTTCAAGGACTACCTGATGCTCAAGGCTGCCCTGGACCGGCTGCAGTCCACCACGGTCGCAACGTCGATCCGCCAGCCCGCAGGGCGGCGCATGCACCGGTTCTCCTGGATCAATGAATGGAAGGAACTGCCCGGCGCCCGTGGCCGGGCCTACGGCATCGAGTTGATCCTGGCCGACTGGTTCTACGCAGGGGTGATGGAGGACGCCTTGGTCCTGACCCTGGACCCGGCCTACTTCCGGCTCACCGGTGGCTTCGAGCGCTGGCTGTACCGGTTGGTGCGCAAGCATGGTGGCCGACAAGTGGAGGGCTGGCGTTTCAACCTGCGTCACCTGCATCTGAAGTCAGGCAGCTTGCAGCGCTATGCCGACTTCGCTGTTCAGTTGCGGCGGCTGGTGCACCGCCAGTCGTTGCCAGGTTACTGGCTCTCGCTTGAGCGCGTGGGCGGCACGGACTGGCTTCGATTTCGCTGCTGGTCAGTTCCACCGCAGCCCGACTTATCCACAGGCGCTGTTGACAAGTCAGTGAACAAGCTGTGTCCGGACTCGGGAATCACCCGCACGACATTCGGGGAATCGCCCGCAAACGACACGGGTAATCACACGTGCGCATCGACCGCCAGCCCATGCCCAGCAACGGTTTCGGACCTCCTTAACTAATCTAACTAAAGACATAACTATGGATAAAAGAGGAAACACCACTGCCCAAAAAACGGGCAGTGCTTCATTCGGTAGTCCAGAAAACCGTTTATCAGGGGCAGAAACCAAAGCAGAAAAACCGCCCGGCAAGGTGATCGCACTTCTGAACCAAAAGGGCGGGGCAGGCAAGACCACGTTGGCCACGCACCTCGCAGGAGAGTTCGTCATGCAAGGGCACCGCGTGACGCTGCTGGATGCCGATCCGCAGGGGTCAGCCCTGGACTGGGCGCAGCGGCGTGCGCAAAGCGGCCACGGTCGCTTGTACGGCGTGTTTGGCCTGGCACGGGACTCTCTGCACCAGGAGGCTCCAGCGATTGCCTTGCAGGCTGATTTCGTCGTCATTGATGGGCCACCCCGGGTAGCGGCACTCGCGCGCTCTGCGCTGCTGGCCGCAGACCTGGTGTTGATTCCGGTACAGCCCAGTGCCTATGACGTGTGGGCCAGCCACGAAATGGTGCAACTCATCACAGAGGCACGGGTGTTCCGGCCGCAGTTGCGTGCGGCGTTTGTGATCAACCGGCGTGTTGTGGGCACGGTGATTGGGCGTGAGGCGCGTGCTGCACTGGCCGATCAGCCATTTCCTGCGTTGCAGGTGGAAGTGTCCCAGCGCATTGTGTTTGCCGACAGCGTGGCTGCGGGTCGGCTGGCATTTGAAGTGGCACCGCATTGCGCGGCCGCGCGCGAGATCGCGGCGCTGGCGCAAGCGGTGCGGGAGATGCTGTTATGAGCAAACCTCAGCCGTCTAATTCGCAGCGACGGGCACCGATTGGCAGCAGGCCCGGTGCCGACCCGGCTTCGGCCTGGGTGCAACAGCTTGACGCGGTGATGGCAACCGCAAAGGCATCAATCTATACCGCGCGACTCACCATTGATGTCACGCCCGTGATGCGCGGACGCATCAAGGTTGTGGCGTTCAAGCGTGGTGTTACGGCTGTTGAGATGTTGCGTGAACTGCTGGAACGTGAGTTTCCGGAGGGAGCGTCATGATGCAGTCAAGCGCGCAAGCAGCGGTACAGGTCTTGCGACCTGAATTGGCAACGCACAGGCCGATACCGATGCAGGTTTCCCTTGCCTTTGTTGACCAACGGGTGAACGTGTGGCTGCGCTTTGGCAAGCCAACACGCGAGATCGTTCTGAACCGCTGGCGTCGTGTTGCGGTGTTCGAGTCCGGCGCTGTCTGCTGCCGCGTGAAGTGGATTGCGAATGACTACGGCACCGCGCTATGGCAGCTGATGGTGTTGCAGGCGCCCATGCTGTTTGGCGGTACGCAGCGCGTCGCAGGTGTGGTGCCAGGCGCGAGCATTCTGCTGCGTGCCGACGGTGAGCTGCAGGTCAAGGCCGTGCTGGTCGTCATTGACGGCATTGAGGCGTTGGGCATCGATCCCATCACCGTGGCCGTGACGTACTGGCGTACGGTCGGCAACCGGCTGGCTGCACGCCAGCCGCTGCCCGAATACACCTTCGAGCGACATGCGGCGCACATTGCGCGTGGGGAACTGCAATGAAGCGGGCCGTTGTGATTCTCTGCATGGACATCGGCCTGGCGGCGTTGCTGATGCCGCTTGCCATCCCGAACCGTGTACAGCTGGTCTACAACCCCAGCGACAGCGTGCCGCGCGGCTGGTACCGCATCGTGCCAGCCGACTCGCTGCAGGTTGGCAGCATCGTGCTGGCCCGACTTCCGGAACCCGCTGGTGCATTGGCGGCGCAGCGTGGCTACCTGCCGACTGGTATCCCTTTGCTCAAACGCATTGGTGCCGTGGCACCGCAACGGGTGTGCATTGAGGGAACATCAGTGCGCATTGACGATGTAGCCGTGGCCGCCGTGATGCGTGCCGATGAGCGAGGTCGTTCACTGCTTGCCTGGCAGCAGTGCCGACGCCTGGCGCATGGCGAACTGTTTCTCTTGAGCAATACCAATCCGGCATCGTTCGACAGTCGTTACTTCGGTCCCATCCATGCATCGGCTGTGATTGGCAGTGCGCAGCCGCTGTGGACTTGGAGCACGCAATGAATATACCTTCTGTCGTGCAGATGCCTTGCCGCCAGCGTGCAGCTCGGGCTGCACTGGTGCGGCCTTGGCAGCGCTGCAAGCACCGCATGCGGCTGGCGCGGACTCGGAGCCGGGGAGGAAGTCGAAGGCTTCAGGGACCGGTGAAGAGAGAGGGCAAGATAAAAGGGCCGGCACGTACCGGTCCGCAAAGCCAGTCTGCACGTGGGTTGGGCGCGGCACGGCGGCTTGCAGCCTGTGTGCCGTCACAGAACGCAAACCCGCAGGGCATCAGGGTTGGCAGTGTGCCGTCTTGGATGCGATTCGCTGCATTGCGCTGGAGCTTGTGTCATGGCCTCGCGTGACGATGACCGTTTCAGGGTTAAGCCAGGGGCCCCCGAGAGCGGTTCTGGCGCGGGTAACGGACAACGTGCGCAGCGCTTTGTCTCGCAAGTACTGAGGCAGGTATCGAAGTCTGGTGCGAAGGCTTCTGGCGTCTCTGGTGCACGCCCTGCATCGACTTTCGGGCGAGGGCGCGTTGCAGCGGGTAGGGCAGGCCAAACGCTGGCCGTGACTGCCCGGCGCGTGGTGATTAAGTCCCGTTATGTGGTGCTGAAGAAGGCTGGAGCCAAATCTGTTTCAACGCACCTGCGCTACATCGAGCGGGATGGCGTGACGCGCGATGGAGAGAAGGGGCAGGCCTACGGAGCGGAGACTGACACGGCCGACCTCAAGGCCTTTGAGGAGCGTGGCAAGGGCGACCGACATCAGTTCCGCTTCATTGTGTCGGTGGAGGATGCCGGGGGGCTGGAGGACCTGCGCGGTTACACGCGGGAGTTCATGCAGCGAATGACCATTGACCTGGAAACCCGGTTGGACTGGGTGGCCGTTGACCACTGGGATACCGACAACCCGCATACCCACATCGTGTTGCGCGGACGTGCCGGGGAGGGCCGAGGAAAGGGCCAAGACCTGGTGATTGCGCCGGACTACATGGCGCATGGGATGCGCATGCGGGCTAGCGAGCTGGCGACCGAATGGTTGGGGCCGCGTACCGAGCTGGAGATCCGGCAAGGGTTGCTGCGGGAGGTGGATCAGGATCGGCTGACGAGCCTGGACCGGGCGCTGCTGAGGCAGGCCACCGTGGATATTGTGGACTTGACCCAGCAGCCCAAAGACCGACAACGCCAGACACTTCTTCGTGCCCGGTTGCAACGGCTGGAGGCTATGGAATTGGCCGAGCGTGTGGATGCGAACCGATGGAGGCTGTCTCCAAACATTGAACAGACGTTGACTGCCATGGGCGAGCGCGGCGACATCCTGCGCACGATGCATCGGGCCTTGAAGGGGCAGCAACGGGAGTTGGTGTTGGAACAGGGGCCGGCAGAAATTGTCGTCGGTCGCATCGCAGCAAAGGGCCTGGCCGACGAGATCAATGACCGGGGCTATCTGGTGGTGGATGGTGTTGACGGCCGTGCGCACTATGTCCACTTGCCGGTTGGAGCTGACCTGGC
The DNA here is from genome assembly GCA_964543355.1 of uncultured Polaromonas sp. Taxonomy (GTDB): domain Bacteria; phylum Pseudomonadota; class Gammaproteobacteria; order Burkholderiales; family Burkholderiaceae_C; genus Polaromonas. Next base: position 60,127 of record CAZIYA010000001.1, on the reverse strand, counting down.
CGAGCTGCCGGTAGGTGGCATTGTTGAATTGAAGGCCGCTGGAGGGGAGCGAGCGGTGGACCGGAATATCGCTGGCATCGTGCGTGAGGGTCTGTATCGCACCGCTGACCATCTTGTGCGGCTTCGACAAGAAGGGAATCCAGACCCGCAAACTGCGGTCGATGTCCATGTTCGCCGGCTCGAAGCGCTGCGCCGCTCGGGGGTTGTGGAGCGTATGGGTGATGGTGTGTGGCGAGTACCACCAGAATTCTTGTCGCGCGCTCAGGCACATGATGCGCAGAAGGCAGCAGGGGTCGCCACCCTGTTGCGGTCGCACCTGTCCATCGAACAGCAAGTACTCTCCCTGGGTGCAACATGGCTAGATCATCAAATGGTGAGGGATGCCAGAGATCTGTCGCCAAAGGGCTTTGGTGCCCAGGTGCGTGGGGCGTTGCGGGAACGGGTGGATTTCCTCGTCGAGCAAGGCTTGGCGGAGCGGCACGGTCCGCGAGTGGTTTTAGCGCGCAACCTGTTATCCACCTTGCGGGACCGGGATCTGGCCGAGGTGGGCAAAGTGATCCAGCACCAGACCGGGCTAATCCATCGCCCGCTGCGCGATGGCGACAGCACAAACGGCATTTACCGCCGCTCAATCCAGCTCACCGGCGGCCGCTTCGCGATGCTGGACGATGGCATGGGTTTCAGCCTGGTGCCGTGGAGACCTGTGGTGGAGCAGCGGCTGGGGCAGCAGGTATCGGCTGTCGTACGCGGGTCATCGGTCACTTGGGATATGAAGCGGCAGCGTGGACGGTAGGCGTAGGGCTCGCAAGTACAGCCGGTTTTCGGGGCCCACGCTGGGCGTGTCAGGCCAGTGGACATGTTCGTCAGATGCGACCAGTTTCACACTCTTGGTCCCGGGATCGAAGCTGGCGATCCCGTGGTGGGTCATGTCGGTTATGTATCGCTTGCCGCTGCGATCGGTGACAACACCGTCGGTGTTCGCACCGATCGTGCTTAGGTCGCGTACTGCATGCAGGATCTGTTGGTTGATTGAATCGGGGTTTCGCAGAACGCGCGTCGGCAAGGCATGCACTTTGGTGCCTGCTGTTACCGTCCGGTGCCGTGTCGCGGCATCCGGGGATAGTGCGATGCCGTTGATTCCGATTAACAAGGGCTTGTTCGGCCAAACTTCCAAGCATGTCTTGCCAATCATGGGGCGTCAAGGAGGTGGCTCAGTCGTCATCTGCTTGAAGTGCACAACCTCAGTATCCAGTTGATGGTCACCATCAATGCCACCTTGGCCACCAAAGGGCCGATGCCCAAGACCGGCACGGTGGTGGATGCCACCTTGATTGCCGCACCAAGCTCGACCAAGAACAGCACCGGCGAGCGGGACCCCAGATGGCGGCGCGCTCTCGCGCAGCCATCTGTTTTCAGCATGGGATTAATGCGCGACGACAGCGTGGACTGATTTGGCGAGGCGCTCAATGCCTTCTTTGCGATCTAGTCGACCTGCCAAAGTTGTCAAGGCAAGCGCGCCGATTACTACGAGAGCCCCAACCCATGGAGTCGCCATCAAACCCAAATGAGTGACGACCAGCCCGCCGCCCCAGGCACCGCCTGCAATACCTACATTGAACGCTGCAATATTCAGGCCGGACGCCACGTCGACAGCCTGCGGTGAATCGCGTTCGGCACGCTGCACTACATACACTTGCAAACCAGGTACGTTACCGAACGCGACGGCGCCCCATGCCAATACCGTCGCCAGAGCTAGCCATGAGTTGGACGCGGTAAAGGTCAACACAAATAACACGAGCGCTAGCAGAAAAAAAACAATCTGTAGCGCACGAATTGGCCCTTTCTTGTCAGCCAGCTTGCCGCCCCAAATATTGCCGATGGCGACCGACACGCCATACACCAGCATGACCAAACTGACGCTGGCGGCCGAGTATCCCGATACCTCCTGCAAAATTGGCGCAAGGTAAGTGAAGGCGGTGAACGATCCGCCGTAACCCAGCGCAGTGATCGCGTACACCAGCAACAGGCGCGGCTTTTTCAGCACGGCCAACTGGGTCAACAGGGATGCCGGTTTGTTGTTGGTAATATTGTTGGGCACCAGGATCCAGCTACCGACAAAGGCAATCAAGCCCAGCAGAGATACCGCCAGGAAGGTCGACTGCCAGCCAAAGGTCTGGCCAATGAAGGTGCCCAGCGGCACACCGGTGACCAGCGCCACCGTGAGGCCCGTGAACATGATGGCAATGGCACTCGCGGCTTTTTCCTTGGGCACCAGGCCGGTGGCAATCGTCGATCCGATCGAGAAAAACACGCCGTGCGCCAGGCCGGTCAGGATGCGCGCGGGGATCAGCGAGTTGTAGCCGGGCGCCTGCCAGGCCAGCAGGTTGCCGAGCGTGAACAGGGCCATCAGGCCGAGCAGCAGGGTTTTGCGCGGCAGCTTGCCGGTCAGGGCAGTGAGCACCGGCGCACCGATGGCGACACCGAGCGCATACAGGCTGACCAGCAGGCCGGCCGAGGGCAGGCCGATCTGCAGGTCGGCCGCCACCGTGGGCAGCAGGCCGACGATGACGAATTCCGTCGTTCCGATGGCAAAAGCGCTGATCGTCAGCGCGAGAAGGGCAATGGGCATGAGAGGCTCCGTAGGTTTCACGAAGCCTGCAGTTTGGGCTTTTTACCTTTGCAGAATAAGCCCTGTCGATGCACAATATATTTGATTCACAGTCAACAATAAGGCCTCATGAAAACCACGATTGAAGAACTGCTGGCCTTCCGCGCGGTGGTCGACACCGGCTCCATCACGGCGGCCGCCGACCAGCTCGGGCAAACCGTCTCGGGCATCAGCCGCGCGCTGGGCCGCCTGGAAAAAAAACTGGGCACCACCCTGCTGCGCCGCACGACGCGGCGGCTCGAGCTGACCGAAGAGGGCCAGACCTTTCTGGCGCGCACACGCGCCATCCTCGACGCGATCGACGAGGCCGAGGACGAACTGGTGACGCGGCGCCAGCAACCTGCCGGGCTGCTGCGCGTCAACGCCGCCTCACCCTTCATGCTGCATGCCGTCGTGCCGCTGGTACCGGAATTCAGCGCGCTGCACCCGAAGATCAGCCTGGAGCTCAACACCGACGACCTGAACGTCGACCTGCTGGCCCAGCGTACCGACATCGCCATCCGCATCGGGCCGCTGCGCGACTCCACGCTGCATGCACGGCCGCTGTGCACCAGCCGCCTGCGCGTGCTGGCCAGCCCGGCTTATCTTGAAGCGCATGGCAAGCCAAAACGTGTGGCAGATCTCGCAGGCCACCCGCTCATCGGCAACAGCCAGCTGCCATCGCTCAACCAGTGGCCGCTACGCGGCCCGCAGGGCGACAGCTATGCCGCGACCCTGGCGTTCAGCGCTTCCAGCGGCGAAACCATGCGGCATCTGGCGCTGGCCGGTGTGGGCCTGGTCTGCCTGGCCGACTTCATGACCGAGGCCGACCGCAGACGCGGCGACCTGGTGCAGGTGCTGGCGCGTGACACCGTCGAAGTGCGGCAGGCGGTCAATGCGGTGTATTACCGCAACACGGCGCTGTCGTCGCGGATCACGGCATTTCTGGACTTCATCGCGGCGCGGCTGCAGTGACGCATTTCGACTGGTCGCGTTGATGGCGGACTAATTGCAAACATCTGATACGAAAGCTTTTTAAAGGCATTTTCAAGGAGAGCCGAGACGAATTCTCTCGCCGTGAAAGTCCTGGTTTTGTCGAGCGGCAATCCGTGGGCTACCGCCATACACGTTGTGTGCGAGATTCGTGACATCGTCCAGACGCCCGCCGTGTGAGCGGTATGGCGATGAATCCACACGATGAAGAAAACTCAGGGCACCAGAAGCTTCGTCGCCAGGTGGCGCACCCGCGCGGCCACCAGGCGTGCTGCCTTTGACAAAGGTCGCTGGGTCGTGAGGCTTAGGGCAATGGTCCGTTTTATGCCGGGGTTGACGATCTGCACCGCGGCGAGACTGCCTGCCGCCAGTTCCTGACTCACGGCCATCGACGGCAGCAGGGTGAAAGCGTGACCGCTTGAGGCGACATCTTTCATGGCGGTCGAGGTGTCGACTTCCATCACGATGTCGAGCTGCAGGCCATGCCGCCGGGACAATTGGTCCAGTGTCGAGCGCAGCCCGTTAGGGGTTTCGGGCAGCACCAAAGGCAGTCCGGCGAGCTGTCGAAACAAAACCTTCTGACCGGAAAGCAGGGGGTGCCCGGGTTTGCCGACCAGGTAGGTTTCCACGGTGCCAAGCACGTCCTCTCCGCGTGCAGCCGAAGATCCATAACGGTTGACCACCGACATGTCGAGCTTTCCTGAACTCAATTGCTCGTCCAGCTCGCCGCTAAATCCTTCAATGATGTGAAGCCGTACCGCAGGCGCCCTGGCGCGAAGGTCGGCGAAAAGCAGTGGCAGCAGCTGACGCGACATGGACGGCAACACGCCGACATGCGCCGTGCCAGACAGTACGCCGGCCGATTCGCCGGCGACTGCGTTCAGATGTGAAACCTGTTCCAGCACGCGTTTGACCTCCGGATGGATCCGTCGTCCGAATTCCGACAATGCCATTCCCCGCCCGGTGCGAACAAACAGCCGGTCGCCCCATTGAGCCTCCAGTTGGGCGATGTGGCGACTCACCAGTGACTGGGCCATGCCAGCAGTCGCTGCCGCGCGCGACAGCGAACCCAGGTCAGCCACCAGGCAAAAGGTTGCTAATGGTTTGAAATTCATGATTTCACTTTAATGCATATCTGGTTTGAATATCTTCACCTTTACGAGAAGTCATATTTTTCCTAGACTGGCTGCACATCACCTGGAGACAACATGAGATTTCTGACCTTTTCTACTGCCGTTCTCGCCACAGTCTTTTCTCTGGCATCGACCGCGACCCAGGCGCAGGGCGTCGCTGCGTTTCCCAAACAAGCGGTGACGCTGGTGGTTCCGTTTCCCGCCGGTGGCCCGACCGATGCGATGGCGCGATTGCTGGCTCAGAAACTGTCCGATCGGCTGGGCCAGCAGGTCGTGATCGACAACCGCGGCGGCGCGGGAGGTGGAATCGCCGCGGAACTGGTGGCTCGCGCTCCAGCCGACGGCCACACGCTGTTCTTCGGCACCACGGGAACGATGTCGATTAACCCCAGCCTGTACAAAAAGCTGCGCTATGACCCGGTCAAGGATTTCGCGCCGGTCAGCCTGATGGCCACCACGATGAACGTGCTGGTCGTGAACCCGGAGGTGCCGGCAAAGAATCTGGCGGAGCTGGTTCAGCTGGCAAAAAGCAAGCCGGGTGAGCTGGCTTATGGGTCGGCCGGCAATGGCAGCTCGAACCACCTGTCGGGTGAGTTGTTCAAGTTCATCGCAGGGGTTCAGGTCAGTCACGTCCCTTATCGTGGCTCATCGCCCGCGCTGGTTGATCTGCTGGGCGGTCGCATTGCGATGATGTTTGACACGATTGCTGTGCAGACGCAAAACATCGCAGCCGGCAAGGTGCGGGCATTGGCGGTAACCGGTCCCAGGCGGTCACCGCTGTTGCCAGAGGTGCCGACCGCTCAGGAAGCGGGCCTGAAGGGCTTTGACGTGACCATCTGGTTTGGCGTGCTTGCACCTGCCGGCACACCTGCACCCATCATCGAGCGGCTCAACCGGGAGATCGTGGCAGTGATGGCGACCGACGACATGCGCAAGCGCATGCAGGCGGACGGCGCCGAGGCAAGGACCACTACGCCGGCAGAATTTGCGGTCCTGATCAAACAGGACACGGCCAAGTGGGCGCCAGTGGTCAAGGCCTCCGGAGCGACCCTTGACTGAGTCGACACAGATCATGACCTCCATCGATCCGCGCCTGCAGCGTGCCTTCGACCCGAAGACGGTTGCCATTGTGGGTGCGACGGAAGACCGCAACAAGGTGGGTGGCCGGCCTTTGCATTACCTGCAAAGTTTTGGCTTTCAGGGCGTTATCTACCCGGTCAACCCGAAGCGATCGACCGTGCAGGGACTTGCAGCCTTTGCTTCGCTGGCTGATGTGCCGGAGAACCCCGATGTGGTGGTCCTCGCCGTGGGGCAAGAGCAGATCCCGGAAATGATCAGTCAATGCGCAGCTCGTGGCGTGGGTACGGCTGTGGTCATGAGTTCAGGGTTTGGCGAGACCGGCGCCGAGGGTGTGGAACGCCAGCGCATTCTGGTCGAGCAGGCCCGCCATTTGGGTGTGCGCCTGGTCGGGCCCAACGCGCAGGGCATCGCCAACTTCCGCACGGGGGCGGTACTGAATTTCAGCACCATGTTCATGGAGATCGCGCCGAAGGACGGGCCGGTCGCCATCATCAGCCAAAGTGGCGCGGCAAGCGTAATGCCCTATGCCATGCTCAGGGAGCGTGACATTGGGGTGCGCTATCTGGTCGCTTCAGGCAACGATGGCGATGCTTCGGTGTCCGAATTGGCGCTGGTTGCGGCAGCCGATCCCGAAATACGTGTCGTTTTGCTTTACATCGAGTCGCTTAGCGACCCCGAGATGCTTGCCGAAGTGGCGCGCCTTGCGCGTGCCCGTGGCGCCGCGGTGGTAGCGCTCAAATCGGGTCGCAGCGCGCACGGTGCCAAAGCGGCCGCCTCGCATACTGGCGCCATCGTCAATGATGATGTGGTGGTTGACGCATTTTTCGAGCGCCATGGAATTTGGCGCGCCCAGGATGTGCATGGCCTCGTCAATGCCACGGAGTTGTACCTGGCCTCAGGTCTGCGCGTGGCGGAGCATCTGGTGGTGCTGAGCCACAGTGGCGCAGTGGGTGTACTGTGCGCCGATGCGGCCGAACGCCTGCAGTTGCCGCTGACCGAACTGAGCGCCGATACTGTGCGGAACCTGACAGGAATCATGCCCAGTTTTTCGTCTGCGCAGAATCCAGTCGACCTAACGGCTTCGCTGTTGACCCAGGGCGACATGTATGCACGAACACTGGAAGCCTTGGCGGCCGACCCCCAAGCAGACATGTTTCTCATCGGTGTACCCGTTGCCGGCGAAGGCTATGACATTGCTGGCATGGCCCGAGACACGGCGCGCTTTGTCGGTGCCACGGACAAGCCAACGGTCGTCTCGGCACCACAGGCATCTGTGCGCAAGGCATTCCACGAGGCGGGGGTGCCGGTTTTCGGTCATGAGTCGGACGCTATTGCTGCACTGCACCAGATGAGCCGGCATGCCAAGCTGCAACAAGCGGCAGAGCGGCGCGCTTCGCTCCCACTCAGCACAACGCTGGCAGCCATCCAGATAATGGCGGGAGCGACTTCGACGCTCAGCGAAGCCGCCAGCCTCGCCATTCTCGAACAGGCAGGTCTCCCGCTGGCGCCTTACAGGCTCTGCCATGGCGTCAATGAAGCAATCCAGGCCTGGCGGGCGTTTGGGCCCGAAGTGGTAGTCAAGGCCTGTTCGGCACACATTCCGCACAAGTCGGAACACGGGCTCGTGATGCTGGGCCTGCAGACCGAGCAGCAGGTTCGCGAGGCCTATGAGGCGTGCGTGACCCGCGTACAGCAGATGGGCTTGCCACTGGAAGGCGTGATCGTGGCCCAGCGTGTGCGCGGTCGCCGCGAGTTTGCACTTGGCGTCCGCCAGGACCCGCTGTTTGGCACCATTGTTATGGTCAGCGATGGGGGGAAATACGTTGAAGCGCTACGCGATTTCGCCGTGTTGTTGTATCCGTTCTCCGAGCAGGATGTGGTCGACAAACTCATGCAACTACGCATCGCGCCGATCCTGTCGGGCGTTCGTGGTGAACCGCCTGTAGATCTGGATGTGGTCGCGCGTTCGGCCGTCGCGCTGGCTCAGCTCGCGGCCGTCCACCCGCACACCATTGCATCGATTGACCTGAATCCCTTGATTGCCGGCAGCAGGGGTGAAGGTGGCTGGGCAGTAGATGCCGTTATTGAAACCGCGGGAGGCATTCATGTTCACTGAACCCCAAGCCGTGGCGGTCGAAATCACTGACCGCATTGCGGTTGTGCGCCTCAATCGCCCCTCGGCCATGAACGCGATCAATACCGATTTGCGCAGCATGCTCACGCGCACACTGGGTGAGCTCGATCGGGGCAATGACGCCGATGCCATCGTACTGACTGGCGCTGGCGACCGGGCTTTCTGTGCGGGGCAGGATCTTGACGAGTCCGCAACCATCGATACCAGCACACTTGCTGATTGGCTGAACCGGCAGCATGCGATGTACCAGGCAGTACGCGATGTTGACAAACCCATCATTGCCGCCATCAATGGCACAGCCGTGGGTGCCGGGTTCCAGATCGCTTTGATGTGTGATCTGCGGGTCGCGCACGCCACGCTCAAGATGGGTCAGCCCGAGGTCAAGGCCGGCCTTGCGAGCATTGTCGGCTCGTACCTGCTGTCATTGCAGATTGGGCACTCCCTTAATCAACAGCTGTCACTCACCGGGGAACTCATTACCGGGGAACGCGCAGGCCAGCTTGGACTGGTCAACGATCTTGTTGCTCCGGAGCAAGTGCTGTCACGGGCGATAGAACGGGCCCGCGCACTTGCCAGCTTGCCTGGTCAGGCTTTGCGCGCCACCAAACAGCGCTTCCGTGAGAGGACCCAGTCGGGCTTTGAAGAGGCCTGCAGCGCTGGCATCCGTTATCAGCTCGAGTGCTACACAACCGGCGAACCTACGCGTGTCATGCAGGCTTTCCTGGCTCGTCGCGATCCGCAAAAAATCAACTAAGAGCAAGACACATGCATCAATGCGACAGTTATATCAACGGCGTCTGGACGCCGGCCACCGGTGACCTCGAAACCTCAGTGACCGATAGCTACACCGAAGAGACCTTTGCCACTTACCGGACCTGTTCCGCAGCCGGCGTGGATGCAGCCGTGCACAGTGCGCGGCGTGCATTTGACGCATGGTCACAGACGCCGTTGCCGGATCGAATTGCGGCCGTACGCCGCGTGGCCGCGGCTTTGCGTGAACAGGCGGATGAACTTTGCCGCGTGATCTCACGGGAAGTCGGCATGCCGGCCAAGCTCGCCTCGCGCATCCAGGTCGCTGCGCCCATTGCGGCGTGGGATATGTATGCAAACCTGGCAGCTGACCTGCACTGGGAGGAGCGTATCGGCAACTCATTGGTGCAACAAGTTCCGGTAGGCGTGGTGGCCTGCATCACCCCCTGGAATTACCCGCTGCACCAGATCACCGGCAAAGTCGCGCCAGCGCTGCTGGCAGGTTGCACTGTAGTGCTCAAGCCTTCCGAGATGGCGCCCTCCAGCGCGTTCATGCTGGCCAAAGCAATCGAGCGGGCAGGGCTACCGGCGGGCGTTTTTAATCTGGTTCACGGTACCGGAGCCGAAGTGGGTGAGGCGCTGGTGCGGCACCCGGAGGTCGACATGATCTCCTTCACCGGGTCCACCCGCGCTGGCCGCCGTATTGCGTCGCTGGCCGGAGCAGATGTAAAGCGGGTGGCCCTGGAACTGGGTGGCAAGTCGGCCGCGCTGGTGCTGCCCGGCGCAGACCTGGCTGCGGCGGTGAAGACCACCTTGGGCAGTTGTTTTCTGAACTCGGGACAGACATGTTCGGCGACGACGCGACTGCTCGTCCCCCGAGATGCTGCTGACACCGTGGCTGTTCTGGTGTGTGAATTGGTCAGCGGCTACCGGATGGGCGATCCCTCCGACGCGGCAACGCGGCTGGGACCGCTGATCTCGCGGGAACAACAGGCAAAGGTGTTGACGCTGATAGATGAGGCGGTGAAGGAAGGGGCCCGGCGTCTCACGGGTGAATCCATCACCGTACCAGCGTCAGGATTTTTCGTCGCGCCCACAGTGCTCGACGGGGTGACGCCCGGTATGTCCATCGCCAGGGAAGAGGTTTTCGGCCCCGTTCTGGTCGTCATGACCTATGAAGGCATCGAGGATGGCATCGCACTGGCCAATGGCACTGAATATGGTTTGGCTGCAACGGTCTGGGGCGCAACAGCGCAATCTGCCTTGGCGGTCGCCCGCCGGTTGCGCGCCGGTCAGGTGGATATCAACGGGGCTCCGTTCAATCCAGCTGCGCCCTTTGGTGGCTTCGGGAAGTCCGGGATGGGTCGCGAAAACGGCCGCTATGGCATTGAAGAGTTCCTGGAGCCGGTGTCGATCCAGTTGCCTCCGTCCTATTTCGAAACAACGCACGCCTGACTGGAAACATCGCATGAACTATGAACAACTGATTTACGCCGCCGAGGGCCCGGTGGCCACCATCACGCTCAATCGCCCGGAACGAATGAACGCGCTGACCAAAGTGCTGGAGGCTGAATTGCGTACCGCGATTGAACAGGCGGGGCTGGACCCGGCCATTCGCGCCATCGTGCTCACGGGTGCTGGCAGGGCATTTTGCGCTGGCATGGACATGGATGAACTTGAGGTTTTGCCGCCCGAAGACATCCGCGCTGAGCAATGGATGCGTCCCTACGACATGAATCGCCGGCCTGATTACCAGACTCGTTACTCATACTTCCCGGCGGCCCCTAAGCCAATCATCAGTGCGATCAATGGCGCGGCGGCAGGTCTGGGTCTTGTGATGGCGTTGTACAGCGACTTCCGAATCGCATCGAGCAAGGCCGCCTTCGCCACCGCTTTTGCCAAGCGCGGTCTGATCGCCGAGCACGGCATTGCCTGGATGTTGCCGCGGGTGGTTGGCCATGCGCATGCAACGGACTTGCTGCTGACCTCGCGCAAGGTTGATGCCGCCGAGGCGTTGACCATGGGACTGGTGAATCGCGTGGTGGCGCCGGAGGATCTGGCCTCGTCCGCAAAGGAGGTCGCGCTTGCGTTGTCTACGGATGTTTCACCACGATCAGTGCGTGTGATGAAACGGCAATTGTGGGAGGCTCCCTACCAGTCCTTGGGCGAGGCCATTACGCTGGCCAATGCCGAGATGGTGACAAGCCTTCGCAGTGAGGATTTTCAGGAGGGGGTGCGCCACTTTGTCGAGAAGCGGAGTGCTCGTTTCACAGGCAACTGAAAATCGAACTCAAGGGGGGGGCGATTGAGCCCTAAGTTAATACAGCAACTTTTTTCCGTTCGATCAGTTCAAAGTCTATCGTGGCACCCAAGCCCGGGCCGGTCGAGGCATGCACCATCCCGTCGCTGTCGATTGCAATGTCCTGAACAAGGCCATACTTTTGCGATTCGGCTGGCAAGAGGACTTCGAAAAACTCCGTGTTCTGGATCGCCATGATCACATGAAGGTTGGCGAAATTGTTCAGGGAGTTCCCGCCATGATGCAATTCGTAATTGAGGTGGAACGCTTCGGCGAGATGGGCTGTCTTGATCAGCGTGGTAATGCCGCCCTTGACCGCAACGTCGCCACGCAGGAAATCGGTCGCACGCTCCTTGACCCAGGGGGTGTAAGCGTCGAGTCCCCCTGCCGGGTATTCGGTTGCCATGATCGGAATGGCAAGTTTTTTTCGCAACTCAACGTAGTTGTAAATGTCCGCATCCGCGAGCGGATCTTCATACCAGTAGTAGCCTAAAGCTTCGATGGCCTGGCCGACGCGTAGTGCCGCCGGGTAGTCATAACTCCAGGCCGGGTCGAGCATCAGCAGGTAATCGTCACCGACAGCCTTGCGCACCGCCTCGCAGACTTTGATGTCGTCGCGCCAGATCTGCGGCGGATGGATCTTGTAGGCCGCCATGTTGATTGATTTGTAATAGAGCGCTTCCTCGGCATACGCCTCTGGGCTGACAAGCACCGCGGAGCTGATATACGCCGGCACGCGGTCACGGTAAGACCCGAGCAGCCTGTGGATCGGTAATCCGGCCGCCTTGCCTGCGATGTCCCACAGCGCAATGTCTACCGCGCCAATGGCACGGACGGTAGTCGTGCGAACGCGCTTCCACATGGCCTTGTAAAGTCGCTCGCGGTCCAACGGGTGTTGCCCGAGAAGAATCGGCTTGAGATAGCGAATCAGGCTCGCGCCATCCATATCTGCGGCGTAGAAGGCGGAGCCGAGAAAGGCGTGACCCGTAATACCCTGGTCCGTTGTGATCGCCAGCAGGCCGAGCTTGCTTTCCCCTGAAAATCGCCCCGTGTGGACACCATAGCTGGTGGCGGGAATATTGTCCCACGCGAACAAGGTCAGAGTCACATCTGTAATTCTCATTTTTTCCTTTTTGGCGAGTCCATAGCGAGCGCGCACTCAAACAAGCCCCTGCAGAGCAATAGGCATTGCTCCTGCAAGGGGGTGTTACAACGCTTATTCGACCTTGATGTTGGCGTCCCGTATGACTTGCGTCCACTTCGATATTTCACCCTGGAGAAGCTGGCTGAATGCCGCGGGTGAGCTGGCAACCACTTCGACGCCCTGGTCGCGGAATCGCTTGATGATTTCCGGTTCTTTCAGCACGCGGACGATGTCCCGGTTCATGCTGTCGACCAGCGGTTTCGGCGTGCCCGCAGGTAACTGCATGCCGAACCAGACGTTCACTTCATAGCCCGCAACGCCCGCTTCCGCAATGGTCGGAAGGGACGGAAACAGCACTGAACGCTGTGTTCCCGTTACGGCAATGGCTTTCATTTTCCCGGCCTTGAGGTGCGGCAGCACATTCGGAATGTTGTCGAAAAACACGTCGGTCTCGCCGCCCATGATGGCCAGCACCGCGGGCGCACTGCCTTTATACGGGATGTGCGTCATTTTGGTGCCCGTCATGCGCATCAGCAATTCCATCGACAAATGGTTCGATGAGCCGGAACCAGTCGAACCGTAGTTCAGCTTGCCGGGGTTCTTTTTCGCATAGTCCAGAAGTTCCTTGACGTTATTCACGGGTAAATCGTTGCGCACCGTCAGTACGTTCTGCGTACTGCCTGCCCATACCAGTGGACTAAAATCCTTCAACGCGTCATACGGCAATTGGGGGCCGTACAGGCCGGGCAGCGCCGAGAAGGGCAGCGGCGAGATCAGGACGGTGTATCCATCAGGCGGAGATTTCGCCACAAAAAGATTGCCGATCGTTGTGTTGCCGCCCGGACGATTGTCCACCAGCACAGGCTGATTCCAGATTTTTGACAGCCGCTCTCCGACCACACGAGCCAAGGTGTCATTGAATCCACCAGGCGTGTAAGGCACGACGATGCGGACCGATCGTTCCGGAAAGGTATCAGCGGCAGCAACGCCGCTCAGCATTGCGCCAAGGCAAAGTGATAGAAAAACTCTCTTGATTAAAGTGCACATTGTTGTCTCCTGTTGGTGGTTTAGAACTTCACTACATACCCCGGCCCATCGACGACCGGATATTTTTCGAAAATAGATTCATCTACTTCGATGCCGAGGCCGGGCGCATCCGACGGCTCGACGCAACCATCGGCACCGATCTCGAACGGGGTGCCGAACATGTCCCTGAAGGGATTGAATTTCGATACGCAGGCTTCGAAATAGCCGGCGTTTTCGGTGGCGGCCAGAAAATGAATCGTTGCCGCATGATTCAGACCAGTCGCCGAGCTATGGGCGTTGATCGGGATGCGGTAGGCTGAGGCCATGGCGGCGATACGGATGCCTTCCGTGATGCCGCCGCACTTGGACAGATCAGGTTGCCAGACCTGGACCGCGCCAGCGTCGAGCATTTGTCCAAATTCGAAGCGCGTATAGTGGTTTTCTCCCGCCGCAATCGGCACCAGCGGCGTGATCTTCGCCGCTTCCCGGTACGAAGCGAAGTCGTTGCAGGCGAACGGTTCTTCCAGCCAGCCCGCCTGGATTTCGGCAAGCACCGGCAACACGCGGCGCACATCAACCATGGTGTAGGCCGTGTTCGCATCGGTCAGGATGTCGACGTCGTCGCCCAATGCCTTGCGGACATAGCGCACACGTTCGATATCAACCTTGGCTGTATCCCCGATGCGCAGCTTCAGGGCTTTGTAGCCGCGAGCGATGTACTCCTGTGCCTCTTCTGCCAACGACTCCTTGGGCTGATAGCCGAGTGCAATTCCGCCTGCATAGGCCGGAATGCGGCGTTTGCTGCCGCCCAAAAGTTCATACAAGGGCATGTTGGCGGCCTTGCCACGGATATCCCACAGGGCCATGTCGATGCCGGAAATTGCCAGCGCTGCGCCGGCGCCCAGGCCATGACTGGAGAGTTGCATCCGATGCACGCGTTGCCATGCACCCACGCAGTCGGTCGCTTTCATTCCGATCAGCATCGGTGCGATCGTGTTGTGGATCAAACTGGCGATGGCGCCCGGGCTACGGCCGGGGTGAGCTTCGCCATACCCGGTGATCCCTTCAGAAGTTTCCACACGGATGATGATTGCATCGCGTTTTATCGTGCTTCCGACCCCCATCGTGACGGTCTTGCCCTCGGGCAAGCGGTAGGACAGGGGGATCGCGGTGATTTTTGTGATTTTCATTTCAAGCCTTTTCGAACATTGAGTAAATTTCTCTATTGACAACGTTATCGGGCCGCTCGCCGCGAACCAGCGCCAGCATGGTGTCGACGGCCAGAATTCCCATCGCACGCTCCGCGTCTTGCGTGATACCTGCAAGGTGCGGAGTCAGGATTACTTTTGGGTGCTTGCGCAAGCCGCTGTCCACCGGAAGCGGCTGGACCTCGAAGACGTCGAGCACCGCACCGCTGATCGTGCCTGCAGTCAGGGCGCTGGCAAGATCGTCCTCGCAGACAATCGGGCCCCGTCCTACATTGATCAGCACGGCGCCCGGTTTGGCAAAAGCAATGACCCGCCGATCGATCATGCCCCGCGTCTGCGGTGTGAGCGGGCATGCCACGACCAGAAAATCGCTGGCCGCAAACAGTGTTTCCAATGAAAGCGCCTCGACATAAGCGGGCAAGCGTAGCGGCGTGGTGGTGTGTGCCGCCACCTTCATTGAAAAGCCCAGGTTGGCTATTTCGCCGATGCGGCTGCCGATCGCGCCATAGCCGATCACACCGAGCGTACGTCCGCGCAGGTCAGATGTTTTCTGTCCGGCTGTTTGACGGGATTGCCAGTTGCCCTGGCGAACCTCATGGTCGAAAAACGCTAGCTGCCGGCTCATGGCGAACATCGCCGCGAAAACATATTCGGCCACCGCATTGGCATTGACGGCGGGGGTGTTGGCAACGGGTATCTGACGCGCCGAAGCCTGTGCGACCGGAATGAAATCCAGCCCCACGCCATGCCGCACCACACCGCACAACCGAGCCGGCGTGTCGAAGAGATTTTCGGGCAATTGACGACGCACAATCAGCCCCTGTGCGCCGGGCAGCATGGTGCGCAATGCCGCATCGCTTTCCTCGCGGGACAATCCATCGGGCAACACAACGATGTTCGCATCCAGGGCGAGTCGTGCGTGTGCCTCAGGGTGAATTCGGTCCGTCAAAAGAATCGTCGGACGTGCCGTTGGCAGCCGGTTCATCACGGCCACCCTAGGACCCCGTCGCGCCGGGCCGCGACGCTGCAAGAAGGGTAACAAGCTCAGGCACGGTGGACTGTGCCTGGCCTTCCTTGACGGCATTGGCGTAAGTCTGCCTGATCGCTTCCGCTGCGTCATGAACCGCACCCGCTTCCAGCGCCATCGTCGTGTAATAACCCATGTCTTTCAGCGCATTGGCGATGGAAAAGCGAAAGCTGGAGTTGTCGCGCGACTCGATGTAGGGACGCAGGCGATTCAGGACGGCGCCTTCGCCTCCGCCTTTCGCAAGGATTTCCACGAAAACATGGGGATCGATGCTGGAGCGCTCTGCGCATGCCGCCGCCTCGGCGAGTACAGCGGAAAATCCGAGAGAAACAAAGTTATGCAGCAGCTTGAGCCGGTGGCCCGATCCCACCGGACCGGCCAGGACGATGTGCTCCGCATAACATTCGAGAACCGGCTTGCAGATTTCGAAGAGCGCCGGGTCGCCGCCCACGATCAAATTGAGCCGACCTTCCGCTGCCTCCTTGGGCGTGCGCGTCATCGGCGCATCGAGAAAGCGCCCCCCCGCCTTTTCAACGGACTCGGCAATCCGGATCGTCGATGAAGGAATGGCGGTAGAGCAGTCGATAACAATCGTGCCCGGCTTGATGCCTTCGAGCAGGCCACCCTTGCGGTACAGCACGTCCTCAACTTCCGGCGTTCCGGTAACGCACAGGATGATGATGTCGACGGCGCCGGCAAGGGTTGCAGCGCTGTCCGTCGTTGTTGCGCCGGCCGCGATCAGCCCGTGCAGCGCTTGATTCCCGGGATGCTCGAGAAGCACCATTGGATAGCCGTGTTTGATGATGTTGCTGGCGATCCCGAGGCCCATCATGCCGATCCCTACCATTCCAATTTTCTTCATGCCGATTTCCTTCACGTTCTTCCTTCACCTTGACCCTGCCCCAAGCACCGCGGGTACAACTAGGCGGCGCGCTTTTTCCCCAACCCGCCTGCACAGATGTATTTCACTTCCACATAATCCTCAATGCCGTACTTGGAACCCTCGCGGCCGACGCCAGACTCCTTGATCCCGCCAAAGGGCGCGAGCTCGGTCGAGATGATTCCTTCGTTGAGGCCGACAATGCCGCATTCGAGCGCCTCGGAGACCCGCCATGCGCGTTCATAACTACCGGTGTAGAAGTAGGCGGCGAGGCCGAAGGGTGTGTCGTTGGCCATCGCGACAACTTCATCTTCGGTAGAGAAGCGAATCAGCGGCGCGACCGGGCCGAAGGTTTCCTCTCTCATCAGCTTCGCCTCGGATGACACGTTGATCAGGATGGTAGGCTGGAAGAAATGGCCACCCAGCGTGTGCGGCTCACCCCCGGTGAGCACTTTGGCCCCCAGGGCGATGGCGTCGCTGATGTGCTCCTGGACCTTGTTCACGGCGGCGGCATCGATCAGCGGGCCAAGATTAACGCCGGCTTGCATGCCATCACCGACAACCTGGGCTTCCACGGCGACCTTCAGCTTTGCAGCGAAAACGTCGTAGATCACGTCCTGCACAAAGATGCGGTTCGCACAGACGCAGGTTTGTCCCGCATTGCGGAATTTCGACGCCATCACGCCCGCCACCGCCGCATCGAGATCGGCGTCGCCGAACACGATGAAAGGTGCATTGCCACCCAATTCCATCGAGACCTTCTTGACGGTCCCGGCACACTGCACCATCAGTTGCTTGCCAACTTCGGTGGAACCGGTAAACGAGAGCTTGCGGACCAAGGAACTGGACGTCAGAACTCCGCCGACAACATCAGATCGGCCTGTCACGACATTGAACACCCCGGGCGGGATGCCGGCCTCGACGGCAAGTTCCGCCAACGCGAGTGCGGAAAACGGCGTTGCCGACGCGGGTTTGACCACGATCGTGCACCCTGCAGCAAGCGCGGCGCCGGCCTTGCGCGTGATCATGGCATTCGGAAAATTCCAGGGCGTGATCGCGGCGACGACACCGACGGGTTGTTTGATCACCAGGATACGGCGGTCCGCGGTGGGCGCGGGGATGATGTCGCCATAGACGCGCTTGGCTTCCTCGGAAAACCATTCGATGAACCCGGAACCGTAGGCAATCTCGCCGCGCGCTTCGCTCAGCGGTTTGCCTTGTTCGGTGGTCAGAATGATCGCGAGGTCTTCCTGGTGCGTCATGCACAGGTCATACCAGCGACGCAGTATCTTGGAGCGGTCTTTGGCGCTCATCTCGCGCCATGCGGGCAGTGCTTTGTCTGCCGCGCGGATGGCGCTTTGAACATCTTCCGCAGTCAGGCGAGGAACGTGGCCGATGAGCTTGTCGCTTGCCGGGTTGACAACAGAAATTGTCCCTTGGTCCGAAGCATCGACCCACTGCCCGTCGATATGGCATTGCTGACGAAAAAGAGATGTACGTTTCAAGTTCATGGAAAATTCTTCTGGGTGGAAAGTCAGGAAACAAGGTTGGTCGGCACGTCGCCCTTATCAAGGGCCTCGATGCCTTGGATTAGCAGCCATCCCATGGCATCGCGTGTTTCGTGCGTGGCACTGCCGATGTGAGGCGTCAAAAAAATGTTGTCGAGGGTGCGGTAGCGCGGATCGATGTTCGGTTCGTTTGCGAACACGTCGAGTCCGGCGGCGAACAGATGCTTTGACTGCAGCGCCTCGATGAGGGCGTCGTCGTTGATCAAATCACCTCGCGAAATATTGATGACCACGGAACCATCCGGGATTTGCGCGATTCGATCGCGATTGAGAAATCCCTTCAGCTCGGGCCGGCCCGGTGCAGCGATCAGGAAGATGTCACTTGCGCCGAGCAGGCCGTCAAGTGTGTCGTGATAAATGGCGCCCTCTTCGAGCTCATGCGACAACTTGGTGCGGTTGTGGTAATGAATCTCAAGGCCAAACCCCCGGGCTCGCGTGGCGATGGCACGACCGATTCGGCCCATGCCGAAGATGCCCAGGCGGCGTTCGTTCAGCCCCATGCCAAGCAACTGGGTGGGGCCCCATCCCGGCCAGGAGCCGCTGCGGACCATGCGGTCAGCCTCGTAGCCGCGGCGGCAGGCATTGAGCACCAGAAGCATCGCAATTTCGGCGCACGCGTCGCTCAGAACGTCAGGCGTGTGCAACACCTTGATGCCGAGCGAACGCGCTGTAGCCATATCAATATGGTCGTATCCCACCGAGAGCGTCGCAATGGTCTTGAGGCCTGGTTGCAGCTTCCGAACCACTTCGGCATTAACCACCTCTGTTGCGGTAACGAACAGCACTTCAGTACCTTTGGCCTTGCTCGCAATATCGGAAGGCGTCAACACCGTGTCGCCCTGATTGATCTCAAGGTCAAAACGCTTTCTGAGTTCTGTTTCAATCGCCGGCGTAAAACGCCGGCACAGGAAGGCTTTCTGGATTGGGTTCGTGCTCATAGGGCAGGGAATTGAGGGTTGTGCTTCAACGGTTTTTGATCTCTAAAGTGATGATACAAATTGGTATGATGAATAATTCGTTATTGGTATTACAAACGTGTCCTATGAATTTGTCAAGCAGGTATTACCATTGGCCACTCCCCACCAAACGATCTTGATCGGAGCTCCGATGTCTAGCGAGAAGAAGCAGAGCAATGTCCCTAAGCCGGTGGCGGAGCCGACGCTGGCGGACCGGATCACCCTGGTCCTCGCCGAGCAGTTGCGCAGAGGCGTTTATCCGGTCAATGCTCGTTTGCCGACTGAAATAAAGATGGCCGAGGAGTTTGGCGTCAGCCGGACCGTCGTTCGTGAGGCGATTTCCCGACTGAAGTCGGAAGGGCTGGTCGAAACTCGCCAAGGCAGCGGAACGGCGGTATTGGACCCGCGGTCCTCGGCGGCGTTTCGGCTCACAGCAGCCGAAAATAATCCGGCTGAAGGGGTGTTGCGCATCATCGAATTGCGCTGCGGTATTGAAGCTCAAATGGCCGCACTTGCCGCCAAGCGGCGTACATCTTCCGAGATGGCGGAGATCAAGCACGCTCTGAAGATGATCGACCGGGCGGTGGCCAACGGTGGCGACGGCGTTAAGGAAGATCTTGAGTTCCACATGGCAATTTCCCGCGCGACAAGAAATCCCTATTACACGGATCTGCTGGGCATGCTCACCCGTGCGCTAAAGGATGCCATCCGGGTGACGCGTAGCAACGAGGCACGACGTGCGGATTTCACCGCCGAAGTGCGTGCGGAGCACGCGGCCATCAGCGCGGCAATCCTTGCGCGAGATCCTGAGGCTGCGCGCGCGGCTGCTTTCCGGCATATGGAGAGCACTGTCTTGCGGATCGAGCTCGCGGAGGCTGGCTTCTGGACCGGGGAAAGACGCGACGCTGCCCAACGCCTTGCACGCACTGATCTCAAGACCGTCTTGGACGCGCCGCAAACAATGCCGATTTCCTGAAGTTACACTTTCCCGGTTCATTGACACTTGCTCCCGACGTTTTGATCACCTTGCCCCATTTCGCCATTTTCGACTTGGTGTAGCTGCCAAATTCTTTCAGCGTGTTGCCAAGGCCAGGATGTTACGACCGCGACGTGCTTCTTCGCGACGATTTTCGTCGGTGTCCCCGCGGGCAAAAGAATTCGCTCCATGAACTGGATTCGAAGCCGGTGCCACCTGTTTCAGCGAACGTGGGCATGTTCGGTATTACTGCAATCCGCTTTGCTGACGCAACGGCAAGGGATCGAGTTGCGGCTAATCATTTCGGCATAACATGGCCAAGAATCTTGTTCCACTTGACGTATTCGGCCTTGTACATTGCATTGAACTCCTGCGCCGTGTTCGGTGCAGGCTCAACGCCCACCTTATCCAGTTGCACGCGAACGTCGTCGCGAGCCAGTACTTCTTGGAGCGCAGTGCTGATGGCCTCCACCACGTCGGCGGGCATTTTGGCCGGACCCCAGAGGCCGAACCAAGTCTTGTAGTCAAGCTCGGGCAGACCGGCTTCCGCAGCCGTTGGCACATCGGGCAGTGATGTGATGCGCTGCTTCTGCATCACTGCCAAGCCTCTCAGCCTGCCTGCTTTGACCATGGGCATGACCTGTGAAGCCGTGCCGGTGACGAATTGGACCTCTCCGCCAACGGCGCCGACCATGGCGGGGCCACCACCCTTGTAGGGAACATGCACCGTGTTGATCATGGCAACTTTAGAGAGCAACTCGCCCGCCAAGTGGTCGGCGCCGCCGACACCGGAAGAGCCGTAGTTAAGGGTGCCGGGTTTGGCTTTTGCGAGCGCCACAAACTCCTTCAGGTTTTTCACCGGTAGGTCGGCGTTGACCGCGATGAGGTTCGCCGCACTGCTGAGTTGGCCGATCGGCGTGAAGTCCTTCAGAGGATCGTAGGGGAGTGGCTTAATGACATAGGCCGACGAAATCATGCCGATGTGCCAGACAAGCAGGGTATAGCCATCTGGATCGGCCTTGACAACGCTAGCGGCGCCGATGGTGCCGCCAGCACCCGGGGTGTTAATGATCACGACCGGCTGACCGAGCTTCTGGCCCAGCTTGTCGGCGATTGCGCGCACAACTATGTCGGTGCCGCCGCCCGCCGCGAAAGGAACGACGATCTTGATGGGACGATTGGGATAGCTAGGCGCGGCGAAGGCACCAGCGCACGCTGCGGCAAGCGCTGCGGCGATCAAAGTTCGGCGGCTAAAAAAATTGGTCACGTTGCCTCCAGACTAAATGTTGACTTAAAAATAAAATTATCCTACACTAATTTATACAATGTCAACATAAAAATCCTAAGTGTATGCACTTTATTGTTTTAGATAACCTCAATGAATAAACGGATTCTTTGTGAGGTGTCCGACTGCAACGCGCCGCGTTTTCGGCGTCCAGCTTGGTGGTTGTTAAGGTGGGGAGACCTGCCCCCCTCCAGCCATACCAGGCTAAATGGCAGGAAGTCCGTCACTATGGAGAATGACGGACATGAGAAAGAGCAGATTCACCGAAGAACAGATGATCGGATTCATCAAGCAGTCCGAGGCCGGCATGCCGATCAAGGAGCTGTGCCGCAAAGGCGGTTTCAGCGATGCCACGTTTTACAAGTGGCGGGCCAAGTACGGGGGTATGGACGTACCCGACGCCCGGCGGCTGCGTGAGCTGGAGGGTGAGAACGCCAAGCTCAAGCGCCTGCTGGCCGAGGCCCACCTGGACATCCACGCGCTGAACACCGCCTTCGGGGTAAAGCGCTAGCCCCGCAGGCCAAGCGCGTGGCCATCGCCGTGATGATCGAGCAGTGCGATCTGTCCGAGCGGCGCGCGTGCAAGCTTGTGGGGCTATCCCGTGACAGTTTCCGCCACCCGCCCGAGAGCGATCAGATGACCAAGGACTTGAGCGGCAAGATCGTGGAGATCGCCCAGGCTCGCCGACGGTTTGGCTACCGGCGCATCCATGACCTGCTGCGCCCCGAGTTTCCCGGTGTAAACCACAAACGGGTGTACCGGCTGTACAGCGAAGCCAACCTGGCCGTGCGCCGGCGCAAGAAGGTCAGGCGTCCCGCCTCGGAGCGCGTGCCGCTGCAGCTTGCCCAGGGCGTCAATGAGGTGTGGAGCATGGACTTCGTCAGTGACAGTCTGGCCAATGGTCGGCGCCTCAAGTGCCTGACGGTGGCCGATGACTTCAGCCATGAGTGTGTGGACATCGCTGTGGACTGGGGCATCTCGGGCCAGTACGTCACCCGGCTGCTCGATCGTGCCGCCATCTTCTGCGGCTATCCGCTGGCCGTGCGCACCGACAACGGTCCCGAATTTACCAGCCGGGCATTCATGGCCTGGGCGCACAGTCACGGGGTCAAACACATCCTGATCCAGCCGGGCCGGCCCATGCAAAACGGCTACATCGAGAGCTTCAACGGCAAGTTTCGGGACGAGTGCCTGAACGAGCAGTGGTTCCAGACGCTGCAGCAGGCCCGTTCAACCATTGCCACCTGGCGGCAGGACTACAACGAAGTCAGGCCCCACAGCAGCCTGGGTCGCATCCCGCCGGCCAGGTTCGCCGAGCTGCATCGCCAGCGCGCTGGCGATGCAGCTCAATCCCAGTCAACCACCACGCAGATCGATTAACCTTGCAATCCCGGACTTCCTCAATTTGATTGGTACGTCGAATGGGAGCAGGTCAGGGAGACGAGCTTTTCCAGCAGTCGAAGGACACTGAATTTCGGCGCCAGGCGTTTAATAGGCCAAATGATGGCCGACTGAGGACTCGAATCGGCACATCGGCGTCTTCCTGGGCCGCTCCAGAACTGCGAGAGTGACCTGCAATCAGTTCAGTTTTGCTGCCAGCGCGGCTGGCGCTTTTCGAAGAACGCGGAGTAACCCTCGCGGGCGGCCGGTAACTGATATGCCTGCACGAAGCATTCGACTTCGTACTGCAAGTGAGTGCGAAACTGGGCGCGGAAGTCCCGGTCGACCAGTCTCGCCATAGTCTGGATTGAACTGCGTGGCTGCGCTGTGATGCGGGCTGCAAGCGCCTGTACATGCGAATCGAGTGCGTCGTCATCGACCACCTCATCCACCAGTCCCATGCGGCAGGCGGCTTCCGCGTCAAGCGTCTCGCCGCTGTAGAGCAGGCGCTTGGCAAGTGACGGGCGCACAAGCCGCGACAGCAGCATGCATCCGCCGGTGCCCGGCCAAGCGCCCCGGCGCACTTCGGGCAGGGCGAAGGTGGCGGTACGAGCCGCTATTCGGTAACTGCAGGCCAAGGCGAGTTCCATGCCGCCACCCATACATGGGCCGCGGATAGACCCAATGGAGGGGGTGTCGAGCTCGACCAGAGCCAGCATCATCCGGTGTGCATTGTCCACATGCGCGCGGGCCACGGCTGCATCGAAGCGCAGCGCATACTCGCGCAGGTCGGCGCCCGCGCAAAAGCTGCGCTCGCCGCTTTCGAAAACCACGCAGCGGACGGCGGCGTCATGCTGCACTTCAAGGAAAAACGAGCCGAGTTCGCTGCGCACCGTCTGGTTTAACACCGCCAGCGGCGGGTTGTGGATTGCCACGTGCATCAGCGCGTGCGTTTCGTCGCGCCGAACGGACAACGCTGTCCAGGGTGATGCCGCGATCATGCAGCCGGTACCGATCGCGTCACGGTATCAAGCATCCGCTGTTTGCCCGTGAGAATGTGGCTTTCGAATAACTCGGCACTTTGTGCCACTTGACCGTTGCGCAGGGCCTCCACAAGCCTACAGTGCTCGGCATGCGATTGCTGCATTTGTGCCATGGTGTAGACGCCCTTGCGCAAGTAAAGGCTCAGCTCCGCTTCAATCGTATTGTTGAGATCGATGAGGCGTGGATTCTTGGTGATAGACATAAGGTGATCATGGAACGTCTTGTTCAGCTTGTGGTAAGTGCCGCCGTCGCGGGCCTTCAACGCGAATTCCATATGGTCAATTTGGGTCAGCAACTGCGTTTCTTCTTCGTTTTCCAGTCGCGCTGCGGCGAGACGGCCGGCAGTGCGCGCGATGCTGGCGCGCAGGTCGTATAGATCAAGCGCTGCCTCAAGTGAAACCTTTCGCACCTCGGCGCCGCGATTGGGAACAATGCGCACCAGCCCGCTGCGTTCAAGCGAGCGAAGTGCCTCACGCGCAGAATTACGGCCCACGCCTAGTTGAACTGCCAGCGCCTGCTCGTTAACACGCTCTCCCGGCTGCAGCGTTCCATCGGCGATCATGCTGCGCACCTTGTCCTGAATCTCGTCCAGCCGCGTGGCGATGACCTCTGCATCTCTCAAAACAACTTTGCTCATGGGGGCTTAGTGAAGTTTTTCTTATTCTTAGTTTACAGGCCATTCGAAAACAATCAATCAATTTATGCGTGCACTATACTATTAAGTGTTGACACATTTTCTTGGATAGCTTAAATTGCAAGGGTTTAAGCCACTGTTTCACTAGGATCCACATGGAACTACAAGATCTGTACGACTCACACGGACAATTCATCGATGGCGCTTGGCGCCAAGGCAGCGAAAGTGCGTCTGCCATGATCAACCCAGCCACCGAGATTTCATTGGGTGAAATGAAGCCGGCCAGTGCCGCACAAGTAACCGAGGCCATCGCTGCGGCCTACGAAGCGCGCGCGTCGATGCGCGCACTCACCGCCTGGAATCGATCCGCGCTGCTGCGCCGTGCTGCCACTTTCATCAACGAACGGGCCGAGACGCTGGGCCGTATGGTGGCGCTGGAAACCGGCAAGCCAGTACGGCAGGCCGTGGGCGAAGCCAAGGCATCGGCCGAGTCAGTCGACTGGTTCGCCGATGAGGCCCGCCGCGTCTTTGGCATGAGCTATGAGAGCCGCGTTAAGGGTGACCGTTACCTGGTGCACATGGAGCCACTGGGTGTTGTGGCAGCGTTTGTACCGTGGAATTTCCCGCTGTTGCTGCTGGCCCGCAAGATGGCGCCGGCCTTGGCCGCGGGCAACACGCTTGTCATTCGTCCGTCGAGCGAAGCGGCCGGCGCGACCATGGCGCTCATCAAGTGTTTCGAAGACGCTGGCTTTCCTAATGGCGCCATCAACCTAGTGGTAGGTCGGCCGGTGGAAATCACGCCGACGATTATGAATGACTCGCGCGTCGTCAAGGTGAGCTTCACCGGTTCGGTGCCGATCGGTCGCCAGATTGTCGAGCAGTCGGCTATTACGCTGAAGCGGGTCAGCATGGAGTTGGGCGGTCATGCACCGGTAATTGTGCATTCAGATGCCGATATTGACGCCTTCGCCGCCATGGCTGCCCCCGGCAAGTTCCGCAACGCCGGCCAGGTGTGCGCCTCTCCGACGCGCTTCTACGTGCACGAGTCCATTGCCAAGGCAGTCGAGGAAAAGCTGGTCGCCGCGACCCGCGCCCTGCGCGTCGGATCCCCACTCGACGACGCAACCGACCTCGGCCCACTGACCACGCGCCGGCGCCGCGACGCCATTGAGCAGATGGTCGACAACGCCGTTTCGGGTGGAGCCCGGGTGCTGTCGGGCGGCATGCGTCCACGCGGCATGGGGCGCGGCTACTTCTATGAGCCGACCTGGCTTACGCATTTACAGCCCGACGCCTCGGTGCTCAACGACGAGCCGTTCGGCCCGCTCG
Source organism: uncultured Polaromonas sp. (assembly GCA_964543355.1). Lineage (GTDB taxonomy): Bacteria > Pseudomonadota > Gammaproteobacteria > Burkholderiales > Burkholderiaceae_C > Polaromonas. The sequence goes on along the minus strand of CAZIYA010000001.1, from coordinate 34,634 downwards.
GCACGCTGACCACCTTCTCAACGCTCGATGCGGTGGTGACCGAAGCCAATCGCCTGCCGTTCGCGCTTGCCGCGTACGTGTTCACTCGATCGCTCACTAAGATGCACGCGACGGTCGACCGGCTGGAAGCTGGCGTAATCGGTGTCAACACCTTCGTTGCTTCGACCGCCGAAACTCCATTCGGCGGATCGAAAGACAGCGGCTACGGACGTGAAGGTGGCCCGCACGCCATTCGAGACTATCTCGATACAAAGTTTATCAACGTCGCCATGCCGGTGGATGCAGAGTGACCGCGCAGACCTATACAAGATAAATGAAGGAAACACACATGAAAGTCATCGCCAACCACGCAAAGCAACGCATCCTGAACGGAGAACTTGCTCTAGGCATGGGTCTGCGCCAGGCCCGCACCGTTGACATCGCACAAATCGCCAAGAGCTGCGACTTCGACTGGCTGTTCATCGACATGGAACACAACTCGATGAGCGTGGACACCGCTGCTCAGATCTGCCAGGCGGCGCTTGCAGTCGGTATCACGCCGATGATTCGCGTGCCTGCCCACGAGGCGTTTCACAGCACCCGGCTGCTCGACACCGGTGCACAGGGCATTGTGATTCCGCATGTGAGCACGGTGGAGCAGGCGCGTGCGGTCGTCGACTTCTGCCGGTTCACGCCGCTTGGCCGCCGCTCGATTCCCGGCAGCCTTCCGCAGACGCGCTTCATGCCGCTGCCGGTACCGGAAACGGTGTCGTTGATCAACGCTGAAACGCTGGTGGTGGCGATGATCGAAACGTTGGAAGGGCGCGACAACGTCGATGCTATCGCAGCCGTGCCGGGCATCGATGTGTTGCTGGTCGGCTGCACCGACATGGCGGCTGAACTTGGTGTGCCGGGCCAGCTCGGACACGCAAGCCTCAAGGCGACGCTCGAAACCGTGTTCGCTGCCTGCGAGCGCCACGGCAAGGTTGCCGGCGTGGGCGGTGTGTACGACGAAGCGCTGATGGCCGAGTACATCCTAAAGGGTGCACGGCTGATCCTGAGCGGCTCCGATCTTGCGTTTTTGATGGCCGGCGCCCGAAGCCGCACGTCGGTGCTGCGCAGTATCTCGCTGAACGAACAGCTGGCCGCCGCGGCTTAAAGCGCTAACCACTCACCAACCCAGACGGACCGACTCCATGAATCCCGCATACACCCTGGCCATGATCGAGCGCGCGGACCTGCGTCCCTACCTGAATGACGAGCAGTTCGAATTCCGCCGCAGCATCAACCGCGTTCTAACCAAGCACGCGAGCCCAGAATACATAGGCATGTGCGATGAAGAAAAGCGCTTTCCACAAGAGCTGATCGAGGTAGGCGTTGAGCAGGGATGGTTCGCGCTCACGCTGCCCGAGGCCTTCGGCGGCATCGGTGACTACATGGACATGACGGCGTTCCTCGAAGTTGCGGGGTACCACAGCATCGCGCTGAGCCGCTTCTGGAATGCCAATATCAACATGGTTGGTGGCGCGGTGGCGCGTTTTGCAAGCGAAGAGATTAAGGCGGAAGTGCTGCCGGCGTTGGCCCAAGGGAAGGGTTGGCTGGCTTTCGCGTTGAGCGAAAACGGCGCAGGATCGGACGCCGCCTCGCTCACCACACGGGGCGTGGCCGACGGTGACGACTTCATCATCGACGGCACCAAGATGTGGATCACCGGCGCCATGCAGGCCAAGTACATACTCACCGCCGTTCGGACCGACAAGGAAGCCTCCAAGCACAATGGGATCAGTCTGTTCCTGGTCTCGACAGATACGCCTGGTCTGGAAATCCGCCCCATTGACCTGCTCGGCGGCAGCGCCATCCGCACCTGTGAAGTCAACTATGTGGGCGTTAGGGTGCCCAAGCGCCTGATGGTCGGCGAGCTGCATATGGGTTGGAAGCGGCTGATGGCCGTGCTAGCCAAGGAGCGCATCGCGTTGTCGGCCATGTGCGTCGGGGCGTCGCAGGCTGCGGTGGATCTGGCGCGCTGGTACGCGCTCGACCGCAAGCAGTTCGGCCAGCCAGTGTTCGACTTCCAGGCCGTATCGCACATGCTGGTCGACATGCAGACCCAGGTCGATGCGGCGCGAATGATGGCGTATCGCGCGGCCAAGCTGCTGGTCGACGGGCAGCCGTGCGACGCCGAGTCGTCGCAGGCCAAGTACTTCGCGTCAGACGTGTACGTGAAGGTGGCCACCGACGGCGTGCAGATCATGGGCGCGAACGGCTACGCCATGGAGTACCCGATGCAGCGCCATTACCGCGAGTCGAAGCTGTTCCAGATCTTCGGCGGCACGAACCAGGTCCAGCGCAACATCGTGGCGCGCGCCCTCAAACCATAAGCATCCACATTATGAGCAATAACATCGTCGAAAAACTGAATGACCTGGGGCTGACCGTGGAGGCACTGACAACCGACGTGGTGGTCGTGGGTGGCGGGGGTGCAGCGTCGCGCGCTGCTCTGTCGGCGCGATTGACCGGCGCGGAGGTACTTATGCTAGCCAAGGCGCCGCTCGGCACGGGTGGAAGCACGGTGCACGGGGCCAGCGAAATCATGAGCATGGGCGCGTCGGGCTTCGGCGCGGCGGCTGACAGTCCGGATATTCATTACCGCGACACCATGGCAGCGGCCAGCGGCTTCATCGACCGCGATCTGGTGCGCGTTCTCGCCGAAGATGCGCCAAAGCGGATCGGCGACCTGATTGAGTACGGTGTGGCCTTTGACCGGATGAAGACCGAAAAGGTAGCACCAGGAAATTCCACCGACTACAAGCTTATCCAGAGCGACTTCGGCAGCTACGCCCGGGCGCTGGGCGTTTCAGGCAAGACCGGAAAGGCCTTTGTCGCGGCGCTGAACGAGCAGGCAGTCAAGCGCGGCGTGAAGGTGCGCGCACCAGCCGGGCTGGTCGATCTGCTGTTCGATGCTCAGGGGCATGTGGCCGGTGTGCTGGCGCTTGATACGTCGACCCACACCTGGCTGGTGGTGCATGCCAGGTCGGTGGTGCTGGGAACGGGCGGTGCGCACGGTTTGTTCTCCCAGCAAGTGTCGACGGCCGAAATGACCGGCGACGGCCAGGCGGTGCTGTACCGCGCAGGGGCTGAACTCGTAAACATGGAGTTCCACCAGTTCGGCCCGGCGCTGGTTCATCCGTACGTGCAGCTGTTCTCGAAGTCGTGTTTTGTTCTGCATCCGCGCATGACGAATTCACAGGGCCACGAATTTCTGTCCGACTACCTGCCAGAAGGCGTTAGCGAGAACGAAGTGATGGACGAGAAAGTGTTCCCGTTCACGGTGAGCAACGTGTCGCGCTACATTGACATCTCGATCGCCTCGGAAATCGCGGCCGGCCGGGGCAATGAGCGCGGCACCATCAACTTCTCGCTGGCCCACGTGCCGGCCGAGAAGCTGGAAGCGACCATTCCCAACACGATGCGATGGATGAAGGCCAACGGCGTCAACCCGCAAAAGGACTCGATGGACGTGGGCATCGCCTTCCAGTGTCTGAACGGCGGCGTTCGCATGGTCGACGCCGACGCGCGGTCGACGATTCCTGGCGTGCATGTCGTTGGCGAGCTGGCCGGCGGCGTGCGGGGTCCGGACCGGCCGGGCGGCAATTCGCTGGCCGAGGGCCAAGTGTTCGGGCACCGGGCGGGAGATGCGGCGGGTCGCGATGCTCGGGGCGGTGCTGCATCGAACTCCATCGTGGGCGATGCGGTCGTTGAACGGCTGCGGCATGCTCTGGCGCCGAACGCCGAGTTCGATGTGGCAAGCAGCGTTCAGCGTTTGCAGGCCGCGATGCAGCGGCACGCGCTGGTCGAAAAGAACGAGTCAGGATTGAACGAGGCACTGAAGGTGGCGCGCGGAATCGAGGCATCGTTGGCGAAGGGCGGTGGCGCCACGCCGGCTACGCTTAATCAGGTGCTGACGGTGCAGAACATGGCGACGACAGCGTCGATCATTCTGGAAGCGTGCCTGGAACGCCGCGAAACTCGCAGCGGTCATCTGCGCACCGACTACCTGCAGCGCGACGACGCTACCTATGGCCTCGCCTTCGTGCAGACCCGTGCAGAAGACGGCCGCAGCCGCTTCACGCCGCTGGAGTACCCAGCGGCCGATTGAAGCATCTGCGGATTGACGCGTTGATGTATTGAAGCGGGCTGCTCGCACCTGAGCCAGCCCGACAAACTAGGAGACACCTCATGAGCGAACAAACTAAGCCAATGCCGTTGAGCGGCTACACCATCCTCGACTTGAGCGTCATGACGGCTGGTCCGGTCGGCACCATGCTGCTCGGCGATCTGGGTGCCGACGTCATTAAGGTGGAAGAGCCGGCTCGCGGCGACCTCGCCCGCGACCTGGGCAACCAGTTCGTGAACGGCGAAAGCGTGCAGTTCATGTCGCAGAACCGAAACAAGCGCAGCCTGCGGCTCGATCTGAAGTCGCCCGCTGGCAAGGCGGTGTTTTTGCGCATGGCAAAGACCGCCGACGTGATCGTCGAGAACTTCCGACCCGGCACGGTGGATCGCCTAGGCGTCGGCTACGAAGCCGTGCGCGCCATCAATCCGCAGATCATTTACGCGAGCGCCTCTGCCTTCGGGCAGAGCGGCCCGTACGCGGCATGGCCGGCAAACGACCCGATCGTGCAGGCGGTCGCCGGGCTGATGGACATGACGGGCGAGGCCGGTGGCCTGCCGGTGCGCCTGGGTGCGCCACTGCCCGATTTCGGCGCGGCTGCCATGATGGCGCTAGGCATCACCACAGCGCTGCTGCATCGCGAGCGCACAGGCGTCGGCCAGCGGATCGACACCTCCTTGCTAGCGGCCGCGCTGTTCAGCACCATTCCGCGCGACGGCGAAACCATTCGCAGCGGCAAGGCACCGTTACGGCTAGGTAGCGGGCATCCGACGATGGTTCCGTATCGCAATTTTGAAGGCGCGGACGGCAAATACTTCTTCGCCGCCTGCTTCACCGAGAAGTTCTGGACTAATCTGTGCCGCGTGCTCGGCCGGATGGATCTGCTGGCAGACGAGCGCTTCATCAACAACACCCAGCGCACAGCCAACCGCCATCTGCTCGACGCGATCCTGGAAGACGCTTTCGTCAAGCAGCCGGCTGCCTATTGGGTGAAAACGCTGTCCGAAGCTGACGTGCCGTGCGCGGCGGTGCAGGACTACCACACAGCCCTCACGACCGACCCCCAGATCAAGCACACTGGCGCTGTTCTGCACCTCGACCATCCGGTCGCCGGCTCGATGACCAACCTTGCAAATCCGCTCACGCTGCACGGCACGCCCGTGGAAATACGCCGACCTCCGCCGGTGCTCGGCCAGCACAGCGAAGAGGTGCTGCGCGACCACGGCTTTGCCGCCAGCGAGATCGACGAGTTGATGAGCAAGGGCATCGTCAAAGGGTCACGTCTGAAGGACGTTGCTGTGGCGAAACCTGTAAGGTGACGCGATGAGCAAGATCAACGAAGAAATCCTCGCCGACTACGTGATTGTTGGCGCCGGAACGGCGGGCTGCGTGCTCGCCAACCGGCTGTCGGCCGACGGCAAACACAAGGTGGTGCTCATTGAGGCGGGCGGGCGCGACCGCCATCCAATGATTCACATTCCCGCCGGCTTCCTGCGTTTGCTTGACCATCCAAGCATCACCTGGGGCTACAAGACGGCGCCCGAGGCGCACGCGAGTAACCGCGAAATCCTGTTCCCGCGCGGCCGTGGGCTGGGAGGTTCGAGCTCAATCAACGGCCTGCTGTACGTGCGGCCCTTCGCCGCCGACATCGACGCCTGGGAAGCGGGCGGGGCAGCGGGCTGGAATTTCGCCAACTGCCTGCCGTACTATTGCCGCTCCGAAACCTGGCAAGACGGGAAAGACCCGCGCCGCGGTAGCGCCGGACCGATCCAGGTGACGCGCGTGTCGTCGCCACCGGCGGTTTGCGCCAAGGTGATCATGGCCGGTGAGGAGTTGGGGCTGGAGATGGTCGACGATCCGAACGTCAACACCCGCGGATCGTCGATCTGGTACTACCAGCAGACGCGCCACGGCCGGGTTCGCTCAAGTGCGGCGCGTGGCTATTTGTGGCCGCTCACGTCGCGCACCAACCTGAGCGTGTACACCGACCTGCAAGTGACGAGGGTGGTGATGGAAGGCGAGGGTGCCCAGCGCACCGCCACTGGCGTCGAATGTTGGCGTGAGAACGGCCAAACCGTTTCAGTCAAGGCGCGCAGGGAAGTCATCCTCAGCGCGGGTGTGATCGGCACGCCGCGTCTGCTGGAGCTCAGTGGCATCGGCGATCCGGACGTGCTTGACAACGCGGGGATCCGCACGCAAGTGGCGTTGCGTGGCGTCGGCAACAACCTGCAAGACCATTACGTGACGCGGCTTTGCTTCCGCATCAATGGCATCGCGACCGCCAACGAACGCTCGCATGGCGCCGCGCTGGCCAAGGAAGTTGCCAAGTATGTGGTGTCGGGCGGTGGCATACTGACCTACAGCGCGGCCGTGATCGGCGCGTTCGCGTCGACCGGCATCGTTGACGGACCAGACGTTCAGTTCGTGGTCGCGCCGGGCAGCTTCAAAGAAGGCCGCATCGGCGAACTGGAAGACCAGCCTGGCCTGTCGTTCGGCGTTTGGCAGATGCGGCCGGAAAGCCGCGGCGAAGTGCACATCGTTTCGAGCGATGGCAACAAGGCGCCGACCATAGCGCCGCGTTATCTAAGCGATCCACTGGACAGGCGGACGGTGATTGCCGGCCTGAGCATTGGCCGCGAATTGGCCAAGCAGCCGTCACTCACACCGTACGTCGTCGCCGAAACCGTGCCTGGCCCGCAAGCGGCCACCGACGAGGCGCTGCTGCAGTACGCCCGCAACAACGGATCGACTGTCTATCACGGCGTCGGCACCTGCCGTATGGGCACCAATTCGGCAGTTGGCGCCGTCGTTGACGCCAACCTGCGTGTGCATGGCGTGAAACAGCTGCGGGTGATCGATGGATCGGTCATGCCGACCATCACGTCGACCAACACCAACGCTACAGTGCTGATGATTGCCGAACGCGCGGCAGATCTGCTGCTGAACGAGCTGCTGCAAGGCGATCAGACGGTGCAGCAGCCCGTGCGTAAGCAGGCGCTGCAGGCCGTATGACAGGCGGCTTGTGGCTGGGCGTCTAGGCCCAAGTCGCGACGCTTCTGCTGCCTGTCACGTCATTTGGGCGTGAATCACAAGCGCCGGCGTGCTGACCACCGTCTCCAACATGTCGATGAACTCTGCTGGCGACGCGGCTAGACAAACGCGGAGTTGCTGGAAGTGAGCTCTGCCAATTGGTCGGCCTGCCGCTTGCCGCCGTGCTCAGTGGGATAGCCCCGGCGCAGCCTGAACATGCCAGCGCGCACGATCGGACCGTGGCCATTTTCCAATACCGGCAACCTCGGGCTTCCCATCGCGTAACTAGGGTTCGGCGACACCGGGCTGGCTGTCGCGGTCGCGTTCATTGCTGTCAACTCTCTCGTTGAGCACCCGCTGGGCATCTGGGCATCTGGGGATGTGCAGAGGCGGTATCCGCTAACAGCCGTGGCCGAAAGGCGTCATGTTCGTCTGCCTGCTGGCGGTCGTGCTGCGGACGGCCGACGTCGCGGCACCGGCACCTGTGCAAGAAAGCGCACGGTTGGTCGGCATGCTGGGCGCGCCGCTAATGCTGCTACCTGGGATACGCCCTCGTCACCGGGTCGCGTGCGGGCATTCGCCAAGGCTCCGTGCATTGCTCCGTGCGACTGGTGCTCGGCCTGCGTACCGGAGCGCTGGTGACCTGGTCAACGAACCGGCGCTGTTCGCCGCCATGAACGAGCGCCGCGTCAGCGGCATTGGCTTCGACATGTACAGAAGCGAACCGCACATCGACGAACGTTGGCTCAGCCTGCCGAGCGCCAGGCTGTTGCAGCACATCTGCAGCGCCACTAAGGAGGTGCGCACGGCCATGGGGATGCTCGCGGTCGAGCGTATCGAGTCCATTTCAATGGCGAACCGACTGCCAACCCCGGGGGTATATGGCCAATTCATCAACAAACCTAGTGAAAACCCCGATGTGTATGCACATATATAAGTAGAACAATGCATTAATTTTAATGTGTCAACACATTCGCTATTAGTGACGACACATAGGCTGTTAAAACAAGCGAGGCAACAAATGAAAAGGCGGATGCAAGAGATCAGAGCGCCCGTAGGTTTCTTGAACACCGTGCCGGTTCGCAAAAACTCAGTAGAGCATTCAGTGAAAGTGGAATCCCTAAAAGCAGTGTCAGGTCGTCAGTTCGAAAACGTAATCATTAGGAGACAGAGATGAAATTATGGAAAAAAGTGTTGGTCGCATCGGTTGTTGCGAGTTGTGCAAGTGGCGCGTTCGCCCAAACCAAGCTCAAGTGGGCCCACATCATGGAAACGTCCGAGCCGTTCCACATATGGTCAGTATGGGCAGCCAGCGAACTGCACAAGCGCACCAACGGGAAATACTCGGCCGATGTCTATCCGGCTTCGCAACTGGGCAAGGAAAACGATCTGAACCAAGGTCTGACGATCGGCACCGTTGACATCATCGTCACAGGAGCCGGTTTTGCTGCGAAGAGTTATGCCCCAATCGGCGTTACCTACTATCCCTATACCTTCCGGGATGTGGATCATCTGCTTAAATTTTTCAAGAGCGATGTGTACAAGGACCTGAACAAGGGCTACGCCGACAAAACCGGTCACCAGATACTAGGTTCGATGTACTACGGCACGCGCCACACGACGGCCAACAAACTGATTACCAAGTGCGCCGACCTGAAGGGAGTGAAGATGCGTGTGCCGGATACGCCGGTTTACCTGGCCATGCCGCGAGCCTGCGGTGCCAATGCGACGCCAATTCCCTTTGCAGAGGTGTACCTGGCATTGCAAAACGGGACGGTAGAGGCGCAGGAGAATCCGCTGACCACCATCGAAGCGAAGAAGTTCTATGAAGTACAGAAAAACATCGTTCTGACCGGGCATATCGTCGAGCACCTGAACATCGTGGTGGCAGGAAAGCTGTGGAAGCAGTTGACCGACGCCGAGAAGAAGATCATGACCGACATCGCACAAGAGGCGTCGGAAAGAGCATCGGCCGACATCGTGGCGCGCGAAAAGCAGATGGTTAGTTTCTTCAAGAACAAAGGCTTGTCGGTGATTGAAGCCGATCGCAATGATTTTCGCGAATCCGTGCTGAAGAGCGTCAAATTTGAAGACTTCGGCTATCGCAAGGCCGACTGGGATCGCATCCAGAACATCAAGTAACCGCTCCGCTGTAAGCAACAAATAGCCAGGGATCGGGTCAACCGTCCCTGACTTGCGTCCGAATTCTTTCATGAAGGTTTCCTGTATGGATCAAACACTCCCTCAAGCCGCGGCCAGCGTTGAAGAGCTGGCACACAGCTTTGACGAGGCCGACCACCATACCTCGGATTTGTCCGACTATCGTTTTGACGACTGGATTACTTTGGGTGTGTTTTGGATGATGGTGGTACTTGTCTTCCTCCAGTTCTTTACCCGTTACGCGCTCAATAATTCTCTGGCCTGGACTGAAGAACTGGCCACCAACTGCCTGATTGCACTGGTCTTTATCGGTGCTTCCACGTGTGTCCGCAAGGACCGGCATATCCAGGTCGATCTGCTGTATCGCTATCTACCGGCTTCAGTTTCACGCATGTTGGCAACGCTGGTGGACCTGATTCGGCTGTTGTTTCTGGCGTACCTAACTTATCTCGTATGGAAATACATCGAGCTAATCGGGGATGAAAAAATGACCACACTGAATTGGCCAAAAAATGTCATCTACTGGCTTGCCTTGTTTGGGTTCGCAATGATGGTGATCCGCGCCGCGCAGATTACCTTGAGAAACTGGAGACTCGGTTTTTCGGCACTTGAAAAACCGGAAGCGTACGACGGCTCAGAGGCATAAATCATGACAATACTTATAGGTTCTTTCCTCGGCTTGATGCTGATTGGATTGCCGGTGGCCATGGCCATGGCAATCGCATCTCTCTTGTATATTTTGATCACCGGATCGGTGCCGGATGTCATCGTGGCTCAGCGAATGATCGCAGGCGTAGAGAGTTTTCCGCTGTTGGCGGTGCCATTCTTCATACTCGCCGGTAACCTGATGAATATCGCCGGCATTACCGGACGCATTTACAAGTTTGCGGTGGCGCTGGTTGGCTGGATGAAAGGCGGTCTCGGTCAGGTCAATATTGTGGGATCAGTTATCTTCTCCGGTATGTCTGGCACCGCCATCGCCGATGCAGCCGGCCTTGGCACGATTGAAATCAAGGCGATGAAAGATCATGGTTACAGCCCGGAATTTGCGGTCGGCGTGACGGCGGCATCGGCCACGCTCGGTCCGATCTTTCCTCCCTCGCTGCCCTTCGTGATTTACGGCATGATGGCCAACGTATCAATCGGCGCGCTATTTCTCGCGGGCGTGTTGCCGGGCGTGGTGATGATGCTGTTCATGATGGCGACCGTGGCCTTCATTGCGCGCCGCAACAACTGGGGCGGCGATGTGCTGTTTTCATGGAAAGAGTTGGGCCGTGCCGGGGTTGAAATCTTGGTCGTGTTCCTTTTTCCGCTGACGATCTGGCTTTTGACGCGGGCCGGTGTGTCGGTCAATCTCGCAGTTGGTGGCGCCATGGCCGCGCTGCTGCTTGCTGACTGGCATTTCAAATTCTCGGCGGTGATGGCATTGATGGCCCCGGTCATCCTGATCGGCGGCATGACCATGGGCTGGTTCACGCCGACCGAGGCAGCGATGGCGGCGGTCATCTGGGCGCTGTTCCTGGGTCTGGTGCGCTACCGGTCGATGACCTTCAAGGGCTTGGCCAAGGCGACCTTCGACACGGTTGAGACCACTGCCAGTGTTTTGTTTATCGTGACCGCAGCATCGATCTTTGCCTGGTTACTGACGACCAGCCAAGCTGCGCAAATGCTGGCCGACTGGATCCTCAGCTTCACGCAAAATAAGTGGGTGTTTTTGTTGCTAGCGAACCTGCTGATTCTGGTGGTGGGATGTTTCATCGATACGACTGCAGCCATTACGATCCTGGTGCCTATTATGTTGCCGATCGTTTTGAAGCTGGGCATCGATCCGATTCATTTCGGCTTGGTCATGGTGCTGAACCTGATGATTGGATTGCTGCATCCACCGCTCGGCATGGTGCTGTTCGTGTTGGCCCGAATCTCCAAGTTGTCGGTTGAGCGGACCACGGTGGCGATCATGCCGTGGCTGATCCCCTTGTTCCTGTCGCTGATCGCAATCACCTACATACCGGAGATTTCATTGTGGCTGCCGCGAATGATGCAAGTCGCGAAGTAGCGTTCAGTTCAGGACTGAAAATCAATCTACATGGCTTACCAGAGAAGATCACCATCGACAAGAGCGGCGCTAATAAGGCCGCCTCGAAAGTGTCAAGACTGACGCTTGCATCGATATCCTGCTGCGCCAATGCAAATACTTGAATAACATCGTCGAACAGGATCATCGAGCCATTAAACGGATCACTCGACCAATGCTTGGTTTCAAGTCATTTTGGAGTGCTCGAATCATCATCGCTGGTATCGAAACCATGCACATGATCCGCAAGGAGCAGATGGACTGCCCCGCCGGATCAACTGTATCCGCAGCCAATCAGCTCCACAGCCTGGCTTGCTGATCAACCGGCCAATCGCGCACCACTTTTCGGCTATCCCCCTTATCGCGACAAAACCTTTTCTTTTACGGAGAAACCACCATGAAGCATCCGGTCTCTTAAAGCATCTTGTCTATCCGCGCGGTCTTACGCAGGCCCACTGAAGACACGCCCGAGACTGGTCAGGTTCTGAGGCAATCTGTTGAACTAGCGCCCTCGTCTATCGCCTTTCGGTGCCCCAATCAGATGAGTCAATCGACGTCAAAGGTTTGTTGACGCAATGTATGCGGATCAGCATTCACTCATCAGACGAAAGTCAAAGTTGCGCAGCATCGGAATCACCCCGTCGAATGCAATGGCGATTGAAGTTCTGTTTATTGTGCGCTGCGCTACGCCTGGTTGAGTGTTTGAAATAGAGCGTTGCATTGAGACTTCATGCATGCGGTGTCATGTGGCATGCGCGCAAGAAATCTAGGCAAAAGGGGCGACATGCCGACTGGCATCCTGTTTGGGCAGATAGGCGTAGTGCTCGTAGTTGCATGGAGCGGAGTGTGGGCCGCCACCCAATGGACAGCAGCAGCGCTGGGCTACCAGACGCGGCTTGGATTGCCCTGGTTCAACCTGTTTGGCGTCCCGATCTATCATCCATGGCGCCTGTTCGAATGGTGGTACTTCTACGAAGCTTATTCACCCGATGTGTTCCTGTATGGTGGCATCATCGCAGCTTCCAGTGGATTGCTTGCCACCGGTGCCGCCATCGCCATGGCTGTTTGGCGGTCGCGTCTTGCAAAGCGCGTCACGACCTATGGCTCAGCTCGGTGGGCGGATCATGAGGAGGTCCGAGCCGCAGGACTGATCCAACCGGCCGGCGTGTTCCTCGGCCGGTTGCGAACCAAAGAAGGCAACTACCTGCGCCATGAAGGCCCGGAGCACGTGATGGCCTTCGCACCCACACGCTCGGGCAAAGGTGTCGGCCTGGTCGTGCCAACGCTGCTTTCATGGCCCGGCTCTGCTGTCATCCACGACATCAAAGGAGAGAACTGGACACTCACTGCCGGATGGCGATCACGCTTCTCGCATTGCCTGCTGTTCAACCCGACTGATGCGAAGTCGGCCGCGTACAACCCGCTGCTCGAAGTGCGGCGCGGCATGCACGAGGTTCGCGACGTGCAGAACATTGCTGACATCCTGGTGGATCCCGAAGGCGCGCTGGAGCGGCGCAATCACTGGGAGAAAACTTCGCATGCCCTGCTGGTCGGTGCGATTCTGCACGTGCTCTACGCCGGTGACGATAAAACCCTGCGTGGCGTCGCCAACTTCCTGTCCGACCCAGCCAACCCGTTCGAGATCACGCTGCACCGGATGATGACGACGCGGCACTTGGGCGACGCTACCCATCCTGTCGTCGCTTCAGCCGCTCGCGAAGTGCTCAACAAGAGTGACAACGAGCGTTCTGGCGTTCTCTCTACCGCCATGAGCTTTCTGGGCCTGTACCGCGACCCCACGGTGGCCGAAGTCACTTCACGCTGCGACTGGCGTATTGCGGACCTGATCTCTGCGGCACACCCGGTATCGCTGTACCTGGTGGTGCCACCCTCAGACATCAGTCGCACCAAGCCATTAATCCGCCTGATCCTGAATCAGATCGGTCGGCGCTTGACGGAATCCCTAGACGGCTCCGATGGTATTGCCAGGAAGCACAAGCTGCTGTTGATGCTCGATGAGTTTCCAGCATTGGGCCGCCTGGACTTCTTCGAATCCGCCCTGGCCTTCATGGCTGGTTACGGGCTGCGCGCCTTCCTGATTGCGCAATCTCTGAACCAGATTGACAAGGCCTATGGTCAGAACCATTCGATCTTGGACAACTGCCACGTGCGCATCGCATTCGCGACTAATGACGAACGCACAGCCAAACGCATCTCCGAAGCCCTGGGTACCGCCACCGAACTTCGGGCGCAGCGCAACTACGCAGGCCATCGACTGGCCCCATGGCTTGGTCACCTGATGGTCTCGCGCCAGGAAACTGCACGCCCCTTGCTGACACCCGGCGAGGTGATGCAGTTGCCGTCCGATGAGGAAGTGGTGATGGTGTCGGGCCATCCGCCGATCAAGGCGGCGAAGCTACGCTATTACCAGGACCGGAACTTCATGGTTCGGATGCTGGTGCCACCAGTGCTTGCGCTGGAGGGTTATGCGGACAAACCCACGGCGCGGCCAGACGACTGGAGTGGATTTGCGATCCCTGCAGCATCCGAGACCTTGACCGGAAACCCATCTGGCGGCTTTGCCGACGAAGGCGGTCATCAGCTCAAGCCTGAATTGGACGTTGCGTTTGATGCCCAGCCCTTGATGGATGTCGATGACCTGCTGGTGCTCGACGATGAGGACGACATGCCGCTGCAACCGCACAGTCTGAAGCGTGACAAGCGGGATGGGTCGGGCGATACAGACCAAAGAACGCAGCGCACCGCGCGACTCGCAGCATTGGACCCGGATGACGGGATTGCTTTGTGAGTCGGACCCGCCTCAATATCTTCATCGAGCCCGATCACGCGAAGCGGCTGGACCAGCTCGCGGCACACAAAGGCGTGTCCAAGTCGGCAGTAATTGCCGCTGCCCTGGCATCGTTCCTGTCGCCCGATGCAGCAGACCAACGCGAAGCGGCCATGGGCAAACGGCTGGACCGCCTATCGCGCCAGTTTGACCGGCTGGAGCGTGATCAAGGCATCTTGATCGAAACGGTAGCGCTTTACATCCGCTACTTCCTGACAGTTTCGCTGCCCATACCCGAAGGGCAGCAGGATGCGGCCCGTGCGCAGGGCCGTGCCCGTTATGCCCAATTTGTCGAACAGCTTGCCCGCCACATCCAGCGCGGGCGCAGCCTGGTCCGCGAAGTCCATGAAGAGGTTGCGCCAGATGACCTGACTCCACAGGCCACCACACCAGAACACAAGGAAGGGAATAACTCCAATGATTCGCAAGCCTGACAAGGATATTGAGGAGGGTGGCAATGCAGCCGTCTCCCTGGAGCGCCGCATCCGCATGCTGCGCACCGCCATGGGGCCGGAGATTGCGGCAGCACTGGAAGACCCGGAAGTCGTGGAAGTGCTGCTGAACCCCGATGGCACCCTGTGGCTGGACCGGCTGGGCTCGGGCCGTGCCCCGACTGGCACGACCCTTCCGCCCGCCGTGGCCGAGCGGATCATCCGCCTGGTGGCGGCGCACGTGCGGGCCGAGGTGAATGCCGGGGCGCCCATTCTGTCGGCTGAATTGCCCGAAACCGGGGAGCGCTTCCTGGGGGTGTTGCCACCGGTGGTGCGCGCGCCCTCGTTTGCGATCCGCAAGCGGGCGTTGCGCATCATGACGCTGAACCACTATGTGGCCGATGGCATCCTGACCGAAGCGCAGGTGGGGTTTCTTCGTGCTGTCGTGCGCGAGCGGCTCAATATCGTCGTATGTGGTGGCACCAGTACCGGCAAGACCACACTGGCCAACGCGCTGCTCGACGAGATTGCCGACACCGGCGACCGGGTCATGATCCTCGAAGACACGGTGGAGTTGCAGTGCCGATCCGATGACCATGTGTGCATGCGCACCGAACCGGGCGTCAGCACCATGGCTGACCTGGTGCGCGCCACATTGCGCCTGCGGCCTGACCGCGTGGTGGTTGGCGAGGTGCGGGGTGGCGAAGCACTGGACCTGATCAAGATCTGGGGAACCGGGCATCCTGGGGGCATTGCCACCGTGCATGCCGGTTCCGCCCATGGTGCCCTGGTCCGGCTGGAGCAATTGATCCAGGAAGTCTCCGTCACGGTTCCTCGCGCACTGATTGCCGAGGCGGTCAACGTCATCGTCTTTATTGCCGGTCGAGGCCGCCATCGGCGCGTGCAGGAGATTGCACGGGTCGTCGGCTTTGACAGCCATGGCTACCAGCTCAGCCTCGATCTGATGCCTTCGTTTCCTTCAATTTCACCCGCCACCAATCTACCCACCACCGGAGAACCGTCATGACGAATTCACGTTTTTACGTAAAACCTGTCCTCCAGGCTGCCGCCATCACAGCGCTGCTGGCCTTTGCCATCACCGCCCATGCCGCAGGCTCAAGCATGCCATGGGAAGCACCATTGCAATCCATCCTTGAATCGGTGCAGGGACCGGTGGCCCGCATCGTGGCGGTGATCATCATCATTACCACCGGCCTGACGCTGGCGTTTGGCGACAGCAGCGGGGGCTTTCGCAAGCTGGTGCAGATTGTGTTCGGGCTGTCGATTGCCTTTGCCGCATCGTCATTCTTCCTGACTTTCTTCAGCTTCTCGGGTGGGGCGGTGTTGGCATGAACGCTGCCACCACC
This sequence comes from uncultured Polaromonas sp., assembly GCA_964543355.1. Classification (GTDB taxonomy): domain Bacteria; phylum Pseudomonadota; class Gammaproteobacteria; order Burkholderiales; family Burkholderiaceae_C; genus Polaromonas. The sequence goes on along the minus strand of CAZIYA010000001.1, from coordinate 18,574 downwards.
TACACACCGGGCTTTGAGGTGCCGTTGCACCGGTCATTGACCGAGCCTATCCTGCTGGGTGGTGCGCCGCGCACCGTGGCGATTGCGAACGGCACGCTCGCGGCCGCAGTTGGGCTCGGGCTGCAGCTCTGGCTGCCCGGTATCGCGCTGTGGGTCATTGGGCATTCGCTGGCGGTCTGGGGTGCACGCCTGGACCCGCAGTTCATGCAGGTCTTCGCGCGGCACATCAAGCATCGCGTGCTGCTGGACGTGTGAGGCAAGCCATGGAGAACACACCATGATGCACCTCGCCGAATACCGCAAGCGTCAGGCCTTGCTGGCCGACTGGCTGCCCTGGGCCGGACTGGTCGCGCCGGGTGTCGTATTGAACAAGGATGGCTCGTTCCAGCGTACGGCAAGATTTAGGGGGCCAGACCTGGACAGCGCGACGCAGGGTGAACTGGTCGCGACCTCCGCGCGGCTAAACAATGCACTTCGCCGCTTGGGGTCGGGCTGGGCGCTGTTTGTCGAGGCCGAGCGGCGCGAAGCGGCTGACTACCCCGATTCCATGTTTCCGGAGCCGCTGTCCTGGCTGGTCGATGAAGAACGCCGGGCGGCTTTTGAGGAGGCTGATAGCCATTTCGAAAGTGCTTACCACCTGACCTTGCTGTACCTGCCACCGGAAGAGTCTCAGGCGCGTGCGGCCAAGCTGCTGTACGAGAACACCAGAGCTGAAGGTGTGGACTGGACCAATTGGAGGGGGCGGCTGGAGGGCTTCGTGTCGGAGACTGAACGCTTCTTTGGATTGCTTGAAGGCGTGATGCCGGAGATTGTGTGGCTGTACGATGGCCAGACGCTGACTTATCTGCATGGCTGTGTGTCCACGCGCCGGCATCCAGTGGCCGTGCCCGCGGTGCCGATACACCTTGATGCCTTGTTGGCCGACGAGCCGTTGACGGGTGGATTGGCCCCCATGCTTGGGAATCAGCACCTGCGTGTGCTGTCGGTGCGTGGTTTTCCGACCTCGACCTGGCCGGGTTTGCTGGATGACTTGAACCGTTTGGGTTTTGGCTACCGCTGGAGCACGCGCTTCCTGTGTCTGGACAAGGCCGAGGCCGAAAAGGAGCTGACGCGTTTGCGCCGCCAGTGGTTTGCCAAGCGCAAGAACATTGTGGCGCTGTTGCGCGAGACCATCTTCCAGCAGGAAAGCCCGCTGGTTGATTCTGATGCTTCGAACAAGGCGACGGATGCCGATGCGGCGCTGCAGGAACTGGGGAGCGATCAGGTGTCGTTTGGGTATGTCACGGCGACGGTGACGGTGATGGATGCGGATGCCACGGCTGCTGACGAGAAGTTGCGCGCCGTGGAACGGACGATACAGGGTCGCGGCTTTGTGACGATCCCGGAAACCCTGAATGCGGTGGATGCCTGGCTGTCGTCGATTCCGGGACATGCCTACGCCAACGTGCGACAACCCATCGTCTCGACCTTGAACCTGGCCCACATGATGCCGGTGTCCGCTGTGTGGGCCGGGCAGGATCGCAATGCGCACCTGGACGGGCCACCCCTGATAGTGACGCGCACGGATGGCGCGACGCCGTTTCGCTTGGTGACGCACATCGGCGACGTGGGCAATACGCTGGTGGTCGGCCCCATCGGCATGGGCAAGTCGGTGCTGCTGGCCACCCTCGCCATGCAGTTCCGTCGCTATGCCGGTTCGCGCATCCTGGCCTTTGATATGGGGCGCTCCATTCGCGCCACCATCCTTGGGCTTGGTGGGGAGCATTCCGACCTCGGCAATGATGGAGGGGCAGGCGCTGCCATCGCTTTTCAGCCGCTGGCTCGCATCGACCAGGACGGCTATCGTGCTTGGGCGGCGGAGTGGATAGCCGGGCGTTTGATTCACGAAGGCGTCCCGGTCGGCCCATCCGAGAAGGACGCGGTGTGGTCGGCTTTGAACAGTTTGGCCAGTGCGCCGGTCAATCAGCGCACCATGACGGGCCTGTCGGTTTTGCTGCAATCCAACGCCTTGCGCCAGGCCTTGCAGCCCTATGTGCTGGGTGGCGCGCACGGCAAGCTGCTCGATGCCGACTCGGACCGATTGGGTTCTGCCGACGTGCAGGGCTTCGAGATGGAAGAGCTGATGCACAGCAAGGCGGCGATGCTGGCGGTTCTGGGCTACCTGTTCGCCCGCTTCGAGGAACGCTTCGATGGGGCACCGACGCTCTTGATCCTTGACGAGGCTTGGTTGTTTCTTGATGACCCAGTGTTTGCATCCCGCATCCGCCAGTGGCTCAAGACCTTGCGCAAGAAGAATGTGTCGGTGATCTTTGCGACGCAGTCGCTGGCGGACATCAAGGATTCGGCCATCGCCCCGGCCATCATCGAGAGCTGTGCGAGTCGCATTTTTCTGCCAAATCCGCAGGCCACCGAACCGCAGATTCGCGTCATCTACGAAGGTTTTGGACTCAACAGCCGACAGATCGACATCGTCGCGCAGGCGCAGCCCAAACGGGACTACTACTACCAGTCGCGGCTGGGCAACCGGGTCTTTGATTTGGGACTCGGGCCGGTGGCGCTGGCGTTTGCTGCTGCAGCCAAGCCCGAGGACCAGCGAGCTATGGATGCGGTGTCGGCATCCGTCCCGCCTGCGGACTTCGCAGCCGCCTGGCTGCGTCATCGAGGTCTGGACTGGGCTGCGGACCTGATTCCGTCCTTTCTACCGTTCCCGTCCGCACCGTCAACCCCTCAGGAGAAATCACCATGAAGAAGACCTTGCTGGTCGTTGCCACTGCTTTGCTTGTGACCGCCATGCCTGCTGCACAGGCCCAGTGGGTGGTGTTTGACCCTTCCAATTATTCCCAGAACATCCTGACCGCCGCACGCACGCTGGAGCAGATCAACAACCAGATTCGGCAGTTGCAGAACGAGGCGCAGATGCTGATGAACCAGGCCAGGAACCTGACGGGTCTGGATTTCAGCGCACTGGCTGAACTGCGGTCTGCGCTGTCTGCGACGAATCAGTTGATCCAACAGGCGCAGGGGATGGCCTTCAATGTGTCGCAGATGGATGGGGAGTTTTCACGGCTTTACCCGAATGCGTATTCCGTATCTTCCTCGGGCGGTCAGATGGCGCTGGACGCACGGCAGCGCTGGCGCAACTCACTGGAAGCACTGCGCACTGCGACCCAGGTGCAGTCGCAGGCGGTGCAGAACTTCAGGGCTGACGAGCAAACGCTGACGGACCTGGTGAATCGCAGTCAGTCAGCCGTCGGTGCGCTGCAGGCCACACAGGCGACCAATCAATTGCTGGCCTTGCAGGCCCGCCAGGCGATTCAGGCGCAACAGCTTCAGATCACGCAGGACCGGGCGACTGCCCTGGAGCATGCGCGGCAGGTGGCGGTGCAGGAACGGGCGCGCGAGGTGCGTCGGCGGTTTCAGGGGGAGGGCACGCCTTACACACCGTACACCGTCAACTTTTACAGCAATTGAGGGGATCACCATGAAACAGCTTTTGATCATTGTCTTTGCGGTTTCGATATCGCTCACAACGGGCTGCGGTAAATCGACACCGACCGATACGGTCGAATCACTGGTCGCGAATCCTGAACGCCTGAAGGAACTTCGCGCCCAGTGCAAGGCTGACCACGCCAAGGTGGGGGATGCCGTCTGTGGGGCGGTGTCCGAGGCGACGCGGCGGCGCTTCATGGGGGATGGCAAATCGCCCTACGCGAACGATCCCGTGCCGAAACCTGTGCCACCGGCTAACTCGAAGGACCGACCGTCATGAACGACCTGTCGGTCATCGACCGCTTTCTGGATGTCTTCTCGCGCTACATCGATTCGGGCTTCGGGATGCTGCATGGCGAGGTGGCGTTCCTGACCGCCACGCTGGTCGGGATCGACATGACACTGGCGGGCCTGTTCTGGGCCATGAGTCATGCCAGTGGGGGTGGTGACGATGTGATCGCCAAGCTGGTCAAGAAGGTGCTGTATGTCGGGGCCTTTGCTTTCATCATCGGCAACTTTAATAACCTAGCGGGCATCCTGTTCCGATCCTTTGCAGGACTCGGGCTGGTGGCGTCGGGTTCTTCGATGACCCAGGCGCAGCTGCTGCAGCCGGGACGGCTGGCGCAAGCCGGTGTGGATGCGGGTCGGCCCATCATGGCGCAGATCAGCGACCTGACCGGATTTCCCGAGGTGTTCGTTAACCTTGATGTCATCACCGTGCTGTTCCTGGCCTGGCTGGTGATCATTGTGAGTTTCTTCGTGCTGGCGGTTCAGCTCTTCGTCACGCTGATCGAGTTCAAGCTGACGACGCTGGCGGGCTTTGTGCTGGTGCCATTTGCCTTGTGGAACAAGACGGCGTTTCTGGCCGAGCGGGTGCTGGGCAATGTAGTGTCGTCCGGCATCAAGGTGCTGGTGCTGGCCGTGATTGTCGGCATCGGTTCAGGCTTGTTTGCGGAATTCCAGACACCACCGGGGACTGAGCCGTCGATTGACCATGCACTGGTCATCATGTTGGCTTCGCTCACGCTGCTTGGTTTGGGTATTTTTGGTCCCGGCATCGCGACCGGGCTGGTGTCGGGCGCGCCGCAGTTGGGAGCGGGTGCTGCGGCCGGAACCGTGCTGGGTGCTGCTGGTTTGGCCGTGGCAGGTGGTGCAGTCATTGCTACGGGCGGTGCAGCCGTCGCCGCTGGTGCACGCATGGCGCCGGGGGCGGCACGTGCGGCCATTGGGAGTGGTGCCAGCGCTGCTCGTTCGGCAAGCACGATGGCCGCTGGTGCGAAGTCTGCCTACCAGGCGGGTGCCGCCGCATCAGGCGGGGGCGGTGTTCGTGCTGCGGGTGCTGGATTTGCCAATGTGGCAAAGAGTGGCGCGAGCGCTGTCGGCCAGCGCGTCACGGCTGGTGCCAAGGCTGTTAAGGACCGTGTTGCATCAGCAGTCGCAGGGGAGGCTGCACCGGTTTCGGCCGCAACTGCCACAACTGCGACAACTGGCGCGAACGCAACAACTGCCGACACGCCACCTCCTGCACCCGCCTGGGCAAAACGCCTGCAACGCAACCAACGTCTTTCGCAAGGTGTCTCTACCGCTGCGCACACCCTGCGTTCCGGTGACCACGGCGGGGGCGGAGCCAGTCCAAGCCTGCGCGATGCCTCGAACCATTAAGGAGATCACTTCATGTTATTCAAACGACCCCAGGTGCATTACTCGGATACGCCCGAGCCCGTCACCCCGTACCAGGCTGCTGCGCAAGTCTGGGATAACCGCATCGGCAGCGCCCGTGTACAGGCCAAGAACTGGCGGTTAATGGCTTTCGGTTGCTTGAGCCTAGCCTTGCTGATGGCGGGCGGGTTGGTCTGGCGTTCGGCACAGTCCATCGTGACACCCTATGTCGTCGAGGTGGACAGCGCCGGGCAGGTGCGTGCCGTCGGTGAAGCGGCCACGCCGTACAAGCCGAATGACGCGCAGATTGCTTATCACCTGGCGCGCTTTCTCACCGACGTTCGTTCGTTGTCGATTGATTCCATCGTCGTGCGGCAGAACTGGCTCGAAGCCTATGAGTACACCACCGACAAGGGTGCGGCGACGCTGAACGACTACGCGCGGGCCAATGATCCTTTTTCTCGGATAGGGCAGAACTCTGTTTCGGTGGAAGTCACCAGCGTTGTGCGGGCTAGCGAATCTTCGTTCCAGATGCGCTGGATCGAGCGCAACTATGCAAATGGTGCGCCCTCGGGCACGGAGCGCTGGACTGCGGTGGTCTCTGTGGTGCTGCAACCGCCCCGCACCGAAGAACGTTTGCGCCGCAATCCACTGGGAATTTACGTCAACGGCCTGTCCTGGAGCCGTGAACTCGAAGCGACACAAGGAGTAAAACCATGAAATCACAAATCCGTATTTACGCTTTGCCGTTGGTCCTGATCGCTACCCTGGCGACCTTCACCGGCTGTGCCACGCACGGCAAACCACCGCCCACGATCACATTGGATGAGCCCGTGGCCGCACAGCTGCTGCCGGACGCACCCAAGCCCATCGAGGTGGTGACGCTGTCTGAACCGCTGCCACTGCCGGCGCAATTGAAGCCGCTATCGACAGAAGCGGAGTCAAAGGTCGCACCGGAATCCATCGACGAGAAGGTCCGCGTCTCACGCGCCAATCTGGAGGCACGTGTGGCACCGAGCCGGGAGGGCTACGTCAATGCCATTCAGGTCTGGCCTTATGCCGATGGCGCGCTGTACCAGGTCTACACAAGCCCGGGCCGAGTCACCGTCATTGCCCTGCAGGAAGGCGAGGAACTGGTGACGGTATCGGCGGGCGACACGGTGCGCTGGGTGGTTGGCGATACTGCCAGCGGCGCAGGGGCCAGTTTGCGCGTAAACGTGCTCGTAAAACCTACGCGGACCGGTTTGAAGACAAACCTGGTCATCACCACGAACCGGCGCATGTACCTGCTGGAGCTGTCTTCGACACCGCAGGCCTGGATGGCTTCGGTGTCCTGGGACTACCCGAAGGACCGTATGCTGGCCTTGCAGAAGCAGGCGCAGCAGGCTCAAGCGGCGGTACCGGTCGATTCCGGCTTGTCACTGGAGCAGATCAAGTTCCGTTATGCCATCACAGGCGACAGTCCACCATGGAAGCCGCTGCGGGCCTTTGATGACGGGCAGCGGGTGTACATCCAGTTTCCTGGAGGTATCGCGCAGGGCGAGTTGCCGCCGCTGTTCGTGATCGGGCCGCAGGGTGATGGACAGTTGGTGAACTACCGTTTCCGTTCACCGTATTACGTGGTGGACCGGCTGTTCGGTGCCGCCGAGTTGCGGTTGGGGGCGGACAAGGCCCAGGTGGTGCGCATTGAGCGCACCGATGGGGTGGCCAGTGCGGCGCGGAGGAACTGAGCATGAGTACGCCCGCCACACCGCAGGCTAACACGCCGATACCCCCGAAGGTTGACCCGGACGGCATGACCTTGCGTGCTCCGCCGCGTCCGGTGGTGCGGCTCAACCGGCGCATGCTGGCGCTCGGTGCGGGCACGCTGGCCGCCGCGGTGCTCGGAGGCACCTTGTGGTCGTTGCAGTCGCACAAGCGTGAGCGCAACCAGGCCACCGAGTTGTACAACGTGGACCGTGTCTCTCGGGCAGAGAGTCTGGACCAGTTGCCCAAGGACTATTCGAAGATACCGGTACCGGTCAAACCTGCCATACCTGTTTTAGGAGAACCGCTGCCGGGTGATTTGGGGCCGGCCATCCTAAGTGCAGAACGCCAGCGCCAAGCGAACGTATCGGCGGCCTACAACGATCCAGCGCATGCGGATCGTTTGACACGCTTGCGTGATGCGGAGGAGGCGGCGCGCGCTACGGTGTTTTTTAGGAGCAGTGGCAATGGGGTCAAGCCGCCAGCAGCCGTGAGCACGGCTTCCGCGGGCAGTCCTTCGGCACCGGTGTCGGGCAATCAGTCGTTCAATCCGATGGGGCTGGCGACTGCCACTGCGCAGCCTGCCGACCCGACTGCTACACAGAACCGGCAGGAGCAGAAGGCAGCTTTCATCGCGAATGCGGGTGACACGGCGACACGCAATCCGTCCAGTCTGCAGATGCCTGTTTCGCCTTACCAGGTGATGGCGGGGACTGTCATTCCGGCAGCGCTGGTGACGGGCATCAACTCTGACTTGCCGGGGCAGGTCATTGCCAATGTGACGGAGGCGGTTTATGACACGGCCACGGGGCGCCATCTTCTTATCCCGCAGGGCTCACGCTTGATTGGGCGCTATGACAGCCAGGTGGCTTTCGGGCAGCGGCGGGTGTTGCTGGTGTGGATACGTTTGATCCTGCCCGACACCTCGTCGATTGCACTTTACCGCCTGCCTGGCGTCGACCCTGCGGGTTATGCAGGGCTGGAGGACGGTGTTTATTGGCATTGGGACCGGATTCTTGCTGGTGCGGCACTGTCCACGTTGCTGGGTGTGGGTGCTGAGCTGGCTGCACCCGAGAGTCGCACGGATGGCAACCGTGTTGTTGTCGCTGCGCGCCAGGGCGTGCAGGACACGGTTAACCAGGTTGGGCAGGAGATGACCAAGCGGAATATGAGTGTTCAGCCGACGTTGACGATTCGGCCTGGGTTTCCGATGCGGGTGATGGTGAGCAAGGATCTTGTTTTGCGGCCGTATCAGCCTTTGTTCTTTGTGCGTGGGTCTTCACAATGAGTACGTCTGCCAGCAAGCTGCGATTGGGTCCTCTGCCCAAGCATGAGACGGTGAAGTTGACGATCTCGCTGACTGCGGCGCTGAAGGTCGATCTGGAGCGCTATGCGGCGCTACATGCGCAGACTTACGGTGAACCGGTCGATGCCGTCACGCTGATTCCGCATATGCTGGAATCATTCGTCGCGCGGGACCGGGGATTCAAGAAGCAGCATGCCGCCGGGCCAGGCGCCTTGACTCGAAGGCTGGCTGCCAACGGCTCAACTGGCGCAATCGGAGCTGATGTGCTGCCTGAAGGGGGGGCAAAAAAATAGGCCCTTCCATCGCTGGAAGGGCCTGTGGTGGTGCCCGGGGCCGGAATCGAACCGGCACGCCTTGCGGCGGGGGATTTTCTTACCACTTCGGCTTTCGCCGCCCCTCTTATGAGAGTTCGTGGTCTGGAGCACGCCTTCACCATAGTCTTTCGACTTTAGGTGCCCGCCGTCTGCTCTCTACACCTTCCCTCAACCTTTCGGTACGAGGGCTTGGCTCGGTATTAGCTCGGACTTGCGTCCAGGGCCTTCGCCGAGTTTGACGGGCTTCACCTCAAGAATTTCTTCAAGAGGGCTCAAATTTGGTCTGAGTCCCCTGCGTCTACCAATTTCACCACCCGGGCTTTTTGAATTCTCTGGACTAGTCCAGAATGTTCTGTTTAACCGTGGTTGACCTTCCATCTCGCCGCAGGCTCAATATGTCAGGTCAACGTCTCAATTCTACTTGCTGCCTCCTGGCTTTTCGCCGTGGCTCCTATTTGGCTCCTGAGTCTCAACAAGCCCTTTGGGGCTCTATTCGACCAGTCGCCGCAAACCGTTATCCCGCCTAGTGTTGCGTGGTGTTCACGGATTTCAAAAAAAGGTACACAAACCTCTTTTTGAGTCCCCTGCGTCTACCAATTTCACCACCCGGGCTGGAAGAAGCGAAGAGACAAATTATGGCACAGTGCAGGGTATGAATTATCCGACCATCGAAGACGCCATTGGCAAAACGCCACTGGTGGCGCTGCAACGAATCCAGGCCGACAGCAACACCCAACGCAACAATGTGGTCCTCGGCAAGCTCGAAGGAAACAACCCCGCCGGCTCTGTCAAAGACCGGCCCGCGCTGTCCATGATCAAGCGCGCCGAAGAGCGCGGCGAGATCAAACCCGGCGACACGCTGATCGAGGCCACTTCCGGCAACACCGGCATTGCGCTGGCCATGGCCGCGGCCATCAAGGGTTACCGCATGGTGCTGATCATGCCGGAGGACCTGTCCATCGAGCGTGCGCAGACCATGAAGGCCTTCGGCGCCGAGCTGATCCTCACACCGAAAAGCGGCGGCATGGAACACGCACGCGATCTGGCCGAGCAGATGGAAAATGACGGCAAGGGTCGCATGCTGGACCAGTTCGCCAACCAGGACAACCCGCGCATTCATTACGAAACCACCGGCCCCGAAATCTGGGCCGACACGGCAGGCAAGATCACCCACTTCGTGAGCGCCATGGGCACCACCGGCACCATCACCGGCGTGTCGCGTTTCCTGAAAGAGAAAAACCCGGCGATCCGCATCATCGGCGCCCAGCCCAGCGAAGGGTCGCGCATTCCCGGCATCCGCAAATGGCCCGAAGCCTACATGCCGAAAATTTACGATCCCAGCCATATCGACGAAACCGTGCTGGTCAGTCAGCTCGACGCCGAGGACATGTGCCGGCGTCTGGCGCGCGAAGAGGGCATCTTTGCCGGCATCTCGGCTGCCGGCGCCTGCTGGGTCGCACAGGAGATCGCCAAAACAGTGAAGGACGCGGTGATTGTGTTTGTCGTCTGCGACCGCGGCGACCGTTACCTGTCCACCGGCGTGTTCCCCGCTTGACGGATTTTATTGAATAAAAAGTGGCTGTAGCCCTTATCTATCGGGCGCAAGCAGCTATCAAAAACGAAGCAGAAGGTCCGCCTCTCATGACGCACGAATTCAAGTTTTGCCCCAACTGCGCAACCCCGCTCGCCATGATCACCGAGATGGAAGACGGCGGCGAGAAAGCGCGCCTGCGTTGCCCGGCCTGCGACTTCACCCACTGGAACAACCCGACGCCGGTGCTGGCGGGCGTGATCGAATACCAGGGCAAGATCCTGCTGGCACGCAACGCGGCGTGGACAGCCAGGATGTACGCGCTGATCACCGGCTTCATGGAAGCCGGCGAAACGCCAGAGGGCGGCATCACGCGCGAGATCAAGGAAGAAACGAATCTCGACGTGACCGACCTCAAGCTGATCGGCGTCTACGACTTCCAGCGCATGAACCAGATCATCATTGCCTACAGCGCGGTCGGCCACGGTGAAGTCAAGCTCTCGCCCGAGCTGGTGGACTACAGGCTTTACGCCCACGAAGATGTGAAGTGCTGGCCGGCCGGCACGGGCTACGCGATGGCCGACTTCCTGAAGTCCAGGGGCTACCAGCCGGAGTTCCTGGAGTGGGCGAAGCGGGATTGAGGCTTGACGCGTGCAGCCCGGAGTTTCATGGGGTTTTGGGTCGCCAGCCCTTATGTGACGGGCGAAGGCAGCTATCAAACCTGTAGCGTTTGATTTATTTTCAGCTTCCACGTCACAAACGGCCACGCTGAATCGTCAATACGGTGTCCCCTCCAACTTTGAAAGGAAACACCATGACTGCTACTGCTACTGCTACTGCCACTGCCCATACCGCTCCCGTCCGTTTCGACCTCGCCGTTCCCGATGTCATTCCCGCCCTGCTCAAGGTGCGTGAAGCCATCGACGGCCTCGGCCTCGACAAAAAGCTTCACCACCTGGTGCACCTGCGCGCCTCGCAGATCAATGGCTGCGCCTTCTGCGTGAAGATGCACCTGCGCGAAGCCCGTGAAGACGGCGAAACCCAAGACAGGCTGGACCGCCTCGTCGTCTGGGCGCATGTCAGCGACTTCAGCGAAGCCGAGAAAGCCGCACTGGCCTGGACGGAAGCACTGACCGTGCTTGACCACCAAACCGACTACGCCAGCCTGCGCGGCCGTCTGCGTGAGTCGTTCACCGACAAGGAGATCGGCGCGCTGACCGCCACCATAGCCATGATCAACCTCTGGAACCGCATCCAGGTCTCGGCGCACTAGACACCACCATGCAAGGCTTGGCCCCCACCGCCGTGTTTGAAGAAAGGCGCAGGCATCTGTTCGGCCTGGCCTACCGCATCCTCGGTTCGCGGGCCGATGCCGAAGACGCTGTGCAGGACGTCTTCATCAAATGGCTGGCCGCCGACCACGCCAGCATTGCCACACCGGCCGCCTGGCTCACCACCCTTTGTACGCGGCACTGCATCGACATGCTGCGCGACGCCCAGCGCAGCCGGGTCGACTACGTCGGCACCTGGTTGCCCGAGCCGATCCAGACCCGCACCGAAGACACACCCGAAACGCATGCCTTGCTGGCCTCGTCGCTCAGCATGGCCTTTTTGCTGCTGCTGGAGCGGCTCACGCCCAGGGAGCGCGCTGCTTACCTGCTGCATGAGATTTTTGAAACACCGTATGCCGAAGTGGCCGACATGCTGGACATGGAAGAAGCGGCCTGCCGCAAGCTGGTTTCGCGCGCCAGCATCAGCATTGCCCAGGGCAAGGTGCGCCACGTGACGCCGCCCCAGGTGCAGGACGACCTGCTTGCCGCTTTCCGCGAAGCCATCACCGCAGGCAGCACCGAGTCGCTCGCCAGCCTGCTCTCGGACGACATCGCCGTCAGCTCCGACAGCGGCGGAAAAGTGCCCTCCTTCGAAGGCGTGGTACAGGGCAAGGGCAGCGTGCTCACACTCATTGCCACGCAGCTGGCCCGCTACTGGGCCGCCTATGAATGGCTGCCCTGCGAGATCAATGGCGGCCGCGCCATCCAGCTGCGCATGAATGGCGGCGAGATTGCGGCGGCCATCACCTTCGCCTACAACGACGAAGGCAAGGCCACGAACATTTACGTCATGCGCAATCCCGACAAGCTGGACGGGCTGGCTTTTGGGCCGGAGGTTTTGTTGTGAGGATGCCGCGCTGCGACGGAAAACGAGCTGAAACTGTCACTTATATAAGTGTTTTAGCTATCCAGCCCTTATTCGGCGTTCATGGGTAGCTATTAAAAGAGTAGCAATTCACGCAGAGCGGTCGATGCTCTGGGAGCACTTCAGTCCGCGTCGTCGCGTATCCGGCAGCGCGAGCGGGCGAGCCACGGCGTTCCGCCGCCCGCCTTGGTAAACTACGCGTCTGCCTTTGTAGCTCAGTGGATAGAGCGATCCCCTCCTAAGGGATAGGTCGCAGGTCCGATTCCTGCCAAGGGCACCATCTTTTTATTCGGCCAGCGGCATGCAGGTTTCAACCCTGCGCTTGTCCGGCTTTCGAATCAGTCATACGGCAGCGTGAAGATCAGGTCCACCGCACTTTGTTGCCCCGCCTGCGCGCGCACGGTAAAGCGCTGTGACAGGTCATAAAACACAAAAAGTGTTCCGAGCGCCCCCGACAGACTGCGCTCATAGGCCGCATAGAAATTACGCGAAAAGCGTTTGCCCAGCGTGACGGCGCCTTCGGCGGCGCTGCCGTCGGTGTTGCTGGCCGCGCCGCGGAAGGACAGCTCGTCCAGTCCCAGCGAAGCGGCCAGCCCGCCGGACATGCCGCCGGCCTTGCTGCCCAGCAAGGCGATGGCGGCCTGCTGCAGCAGTGCGGCTTCGGCTCCGCCGCTGGCCGAGGCGCGGCCCACCACCAGCCAGGAGAGTTTTTCGGCGTCGGACAGTTCGGGCTGCGCGTACAGGCGCACGCGCGGCAGCAGGGCGGTGCCGGTGATCTGCACACCAACGCGTTGCGTGAGGTTGGGGCGAATCGCCAGGATGTCCAGTGTCGGGTTGTCGATCGCGCCCGTAAAACGCAGCAGCCCCTGTTCCACATCCAGGCGCTGGCCGTAGGCGCGGTATTGGCCGCCCACGGTGCGCACCGTGCCGTTCAGGCGCGCGCTCCTGAAAGACTCGCCGCTGAGCGCCAGCGTGCCCTGCACGCGTGTGTCCAGGCCCTTGCCCTGGATGCGAAAGTCCTGGCCCAGGTCAATCTGCACGGCCAGCTCCAGCGCGCGGCCGTCTTTTTCGGTTTGTGTTGCGGCGGGCGCATTGGCTTCGGCCGGCCCTTTTTTGCCGGAGGCCGCACCACTGGCGCTGCGCACGATCACATCGTCGCCGAGCTGCGGCGTGTTTTCGTCAGGCAACAAAATGCGCGCCTGGTCGATCACGAGTTTGCCGGTGAGGGACGCGGCTTTGCCGAGCAGGCTGGCCTGGATGTCGCCCGACACCGTGAGCTGCCTGTCGGTACGCAGGCTGGCGCGCAGGCGTTCCAGTCTGGCGTCGAGCCGGACCTGCGGCTGGCCGTCGACCCAGCCCGCCTCGCCCTGCGCGCGCAGCAGGCCGCCCGTGCCCTGGTCGCCTGCACCCTGCAAGGTGAACTCGCTGATGCGCATGCGGGTGCCATCCAGCGTGGCGCGCAGTGTGCCTTTGCCGAACTCGATGCCGTCCACCACCGAGCGCAGCGCCAGGTCGTCGGCCTGTAGCGTACCTGCCAGCTGCGGCGCAGAGCGCTTGCCGCTGATGGCAACATTCGCCGCCAGCGAGCCGCGCAGCCGCCAGCCGGGCGGTGCCAGCACCGACCACACGCCGATACGCGGCAGCTGTGCACGCAGCTGGCCGTTCAGCGGGGCATCGGCCGGCCAGGTCCAGCCGCCGCCGGGGCTGCGCGCCAGGCGGGTGGCGAGCTGGCCTTCGGCGCTGCCGGCACGTTCGCTGTCCCAGCGCAGCGCCAGGGTCACGGCGTCGCCCTGGCTGTCGAGAGACAGGCGTGCTTCTTTGACGCCAGCGGCGACGCGTGTGGCGGCGCCTTGCGCAGTTTCGGCCTGCACGGTGATGTCGCCGCTGCTGCGCGCCAGGCTGGCTTTCAGGCGTAGCGTCTTGCCCAGCGCTGCGTCCCACTGGCCATCAAACACCAGGTTGCCGGCCAGGCCCGCGCCGGCCAGCTGCGGGCCGGCAATGAGTTCTATCCAGGCCAGCGGCAAGCCTGTCAGGGTGCCGGCGGTCAGCAGCTCGCCAGCGCGCCAGCGCGTGGGTTGCCAGGCCAGCCTGGCCTGCGAGGGTGTGCCGGCCGCGGCGCTGCGTGCTGGCGCCGTCAGCAGCGCTTGGCCGGCACCGGCTTCCAGCGTGCTGCTGGCCGGTGTTGGCGTCCACTTCAGTGGCACCGCTTTTTGCGTGGCCAGCTGCCAGGCGCCGGCGCCCAGGGCCGGGTCTTCCACCGACACCTTGAGCTGCTGCAGCAGCGCCTGCCAAGGAGCTTTGCCCCATGCGGCCAGGGTGGTGGGCGCGGGGCCGGTGCGGCCGCCGCTGGCGACCAATTGCAGGGTGTGGCGGCGCTGGCTTTCTTCCAGCCGTCCCTGAAGCTTGAGATCGGCCTGGCTCAGGCGGCCTGCCAGCGTGGCTTCAACGGCGCGGAATTTCAGCACCCTGGCAGGTACTGCAGGGCCTGGCGTGGGCGAGGTTTTGGGGCTGGCAGCGGGCGCGTTGCGCCAGTCCAGCGAAGGCAGGCTCAGGCGGGCCTGCACGGCCGGGTCGCGCCAGCCACCTTGCCAGCCGAGCTGGAGCTCGGCGCTGCCGCTGGCTGCGGCATTCTGCCAAGCCACCGGTGCACCGGGCAGGCGCTGCAGCCAGCGCAGGGCCTGGGCGGCGTCACGCCCGCGCAGGCTCAGTTCGCCGGCGCCGCGCGTTTCGCGCAGCTCGCCCTGCACTTGTGCGCTCAGGCCGGGTGCGCTCAGGCTCAGGCGGCCTTTGCCGCTGCGAAGGGCGGGCTGGATGTCCAGCGTGCCGGCCAGCTCGGCATCGTCGGTGCGCACTTGCAGTTCGGTCAGCGTCAGCGTGCCTTCTGCCCAGCGCCCGGTGGCACGGGCATCGCGCAGGCGCAAGGCCGCGAGCGTGTTGCCGGCTGCGCGGGGGCGCGCGGCGGCGGCCTTGCCGCTGGCCTGCAACCTGGCATCAAAATCGATGGTCCCCGCTTGTCCTTTCAGCTCAGTGCGCCCGTCCACCGGCAGCGGCGCCAGCTGGGTGTGCAGGGCGGCCGGGTTGATGTTTTTCAGCGTAGCCTGCAGTTGCCAGGCTGGTGGCGTGGTGGAGGAGGGCGTCGTACCTGATATATCGGTCCACTGGCCGCTGGCAGTCACTTCGCCGCCACCCAGCTGTGCCTGCAGGCTGCGTACCAGGGCCACGCCGCCGCGCCATTCTCCCTCCGCCTGCAGCCTGTCCAGCGGCAGGCGTTGCTGGTCCCAGGGGCCGGGCAGGCTGTTGCTGATGGCGGTCTGCAGTTGCCAGGCGTCGCTGCGGCTGTTGTCGGGCCGGATGCGGAGGGTGCCGCTCAAGCCGGTTTGCGGCGCGCCGGGCCAGAGGCTGGCCAGGTCCAGCGCGCGAAAAGTGGCGTCGGCCTGCGGCAGGGGTTGCGCGGCCCAGGGCGTGATGCGCGCTGTGGCGCTGGCTTGTGGCGTATCACCGGGGCGGGCTGATGCGGCGCTGAGCTTCAGTTCACCGCGGGCCTGCAGCTCGGCCAGGGGCCCTTGCGCTGCTGCCTCAAAGGCCAGCGGCAGGCGCGTGCCGCTGCCCGGCACCGTGGCTTCCAGCACGCCCGAGAGCGCGGCATCCAGCGTCAGCGCACCGGTGGCAAGCAGGGTGGCGCGGCCGGAATAGCGTCCGCCGGCCACTTGTGCATTCGCCAGTTCGATTTTGTGCTGCACGCCATCAAATTCAAAACGCGCACGGATCGCGCTGGCCTCCAGCGCTGGCGGGCCCAGCCACTGCAGCCGGTCTATCGCCAGCTCATCCAGCGTGATGCGAAAGGGCAGGGCCACCGATGCCGGCGGGCCGGCGGCGGCTTCCGCCCGCGGACGCTGGTCGTCCACCCGCAGGCTGGCCGCGGCCAGGCGTTCGAGCTTGAGCGTACCCGAGAGCAGTGACAGGGGCTGCCACGCCAGGTGGACGCCGCTGGCGACGAGCTGCAAGCCTTCCTGCTGCCAGCTCAGTGTCTCAACCCGGCCGCCGGCGCGCAGGGAGCCGGTCACGCCTTCCGCAGTGAGGGGCTGCGAACGCGCGGCCCAGCGCAGCGCGGTGGCGAGTGAACCTTCGCTGCCTGACCACCACCAGAGTGCGCCCAGACCACCCATGAGCACCAGCAGGACGGTGCCAACCATGCCAACGAGTGCGGTGCGCCAGCGGCGCGGCGCCCGTGGTGGCATGGTGGCTGGCGGGGAGCTGTCCGGCATGGCCATCAGAAAACAAAACCCACACTCATGTGCAGCCGCAGTTTTTTGGGCTCCAGCCCGTAAGCCACGTCCACCTGCAGCGGCCCAATGGGGCTGCGCCAGCGTACGCCGGTTCCCACGCCGACCTTGGGCTTGAGGTCTTTCGGCCGTTCGGCCACCGAACCGGCGTCGATGAACAGCGTGTGCTCCCATTCGGTGGGCAGGCCGTCGCGCCGTATCGGCCGCTGCCATTCGATGCTGCCGACGGCCATATAACGTCCCGGTCCGATCACGCCGTTGGCGCGCTCCACACCGATGTCGCGGTAGCCGTAACCCCGTACTGTGTTGTCGCCGCCGGTGCGAAACAGCAAGGTGCCGGGAATGCGTGCCGAATCGGCCGCCACCACCGCGCCAGCCTCGGCGCGCAGGGCAAGACGGCTGGCGGTCAGCGATGTCACGCCCAGCCAGCGCCCCGTGGTGCGCAGGAAAGGCTTGCGTTCGCTGCCCAGCGTGACGCCACCGCCGAGTTCAAACCCCAGGCCATAACCTTTGCCGGGAAAAGGCAGGCTGTCGAAATAGCGGCCGGTCCACACATAGTTGCCGCTGATGGCAGAGCCGTCACCGGTGTCGCTGTCCGTGAGCGCGGATGGGCTCTTGGCCTGCACACTGGCACGGTCGTATTGCAGGTACAGGTTCCGGTCGATGCGGTCGCCGGCCTGCGAGCGGCCGAAACGCAGGCGCTGCGCGCGCGTGACCAGCTCATCGTCGTCCAGCCGCTCCGCTCGGCCGAGCGCGCCCCAGCGCCAGCCGTCTTCGCCGGGAATGTCCGTCCATTCGGTTTGTGCAAACGGTGACTTGCGCTCCAGCTGCAGCTTGGTCACCGCGCGCCAGCCGATGCCGGGCACGCGGTGGTGTGTGTGTTCCACCGATGCGCGCGGCCCGCCGTCGGTGGTGATGCCCACGCCGAGCACGACTTTTTGCAGCGGGGTTTCACGCACCTGGACTTGCACGGGCGCCGCCGCCGGGTCGCTTTCGGAGTCCACAAAGATGGCTGCCGAATCGAAATAACCACTGGACGCCAGGCGCTGCTGGGCTTCCAGCAGGCGGTTCTGGTCATACACCGAACCGGGTGCAAGACGCGCGAGCCGCGGCACCAGCAGCGAGTCGTAGCGCTGGATGCCGCTGACCTGCATGGGCCCGAGGCGGTAAAGCGGGCCGGAGTCGAGGCGCAGCGACAGGTTGGCACTTTGGGTCGTGGCATCGATGTCGGCCAGGCTGTCGGCCAGTCGCCCCGCCGGGTAGCGGCGTGCGACCAGCCCACGCAGGGCCTGGGTTTTGGCGCTGCCCCAGCTGTCCTGCGTGAAGCGTTGGCCGATGGGCAGGCGCCAGTCGCGGCGTATTTCCTCGCGCTGTGCCGCTGCATCGGCGTCGGGCGAGACGGCAATGTCACCCGAAAAATCGATGGCCACGCTGCGGGTCTGGGTCGGCTCGCCGGGCGTTACCGCAACCACCACTTTCGGGCGCTGGGCGGTGCTGCCTTCCTGCGTGATGTGGATGTCGGGACTGAAATAGCCCAGCGTGCCCACCAGGTTGCGCACATTGCGTTCGGCCAGCACGATCAGGCGGGCGAGCTCGGCGTCGTCGAGGTCGGTCACCGCGCGGTAGCGCTGCAGTTCGAGGTGGCGCTCCAGCAGTTCGCGCACGGCATCGGGTGCACGCACCTCGATGTCGAAGGCAGAGACGTCAGTCTGGGCCTGCGTAGGCCCGACCGAGCCTGCCGGTGTGGACGGCGGCGCCACGCTGGCGGGGGGTGGCGCCGGCACGGTGGTCTGCGTGACGGGCGCGGGGTTGGTGGCCGAAGGAATGGGCGTGGCACTGTCGGCCGGGGCGGAGGGTGCGGCGGGCGCTACGGTTTGCGCCGCGGCGGTGCAGGCCAGCAGGAGGGTGATGGCGGCGGCCGGCAAGTTCCTGGCCGCCCTCCAGGCGAGGCAGGAACGGAAATGGTTCACTAGGGGCCTGTTCACACTATTTATACAAGATGCGTTGCGAGTCAAAAAGGTCATGCGCGAGGCGCAAAATGCAGCCGGGC